>NZ_SGSX01000060.1:0-1039 GCF_004209355.1 Acinetobacter sp. WCHAc060025
GGCTTTGTTGCATAAACATTCAAAAGCTGAGTTCTCCCCAATCCATTCAAATTTAAGACACAACTTGGGTGCGAGGTCTACCTAATTCCGTAAATCTATTCAGAACTGCCACACGCGCATGAATTTCATTGACCTGACTTTGAAAATGTCTTGCCGTCAGCCTATCACCTAATAATTTGATGCAATGCATCTTGGTTTCCACCAAACTACGACGGTGATAACCCGACCATTTTTTCCATAGGGTTCTGCCTAAATGTTTAACCGTTTGAAGTAACTCATTTCGTTCTATTGAACTTATTTTAGAATCTTTCCAGGGCTTGGCATTCTTTCTGGGTGGAATTACTGCATGTGCTTGACGATCTGAAATCACTTTTCTGCAGCACTTCGTGTCGTACGCGCCATCGGTATAGACAGAATCTATTCGCTCATCTAGTGGAATTTGATCCAGTAAATCACCTAGTACTTGTGAATCACTGACATTATTTGTAGTAAGCTGAACGGCACGTATTTGCAGTGTTTCAGCATCTATACCAATATGCAGTTTACGCCATTGCCGACGGTATTCAGGCTGATGTTTTTTACGCTTCCATTCGCCTTCACCTAAAAACTTTAAACCCGTAGAGTCGACAAGTAGGTGTAACCCATCATGACTTTTCTGATAGCTTATCGCAATATCAATATGCTTTTGTCGTCTACAAAGGGTGGAGTAATCTGGTGCTGTCCAATTCAAGCCACAGAGTTTAATCAGGCTTTGAACAAAGCCAGTAACCATACGTAAAGAAAGACGGAATAGAGATTTGATCATTAAACAGCATTGAATCGCTGTATCGGAATAAGTTTGATTTCGTCCTTGCTTGCCTTGTGGTTGTGCATACCATTGCGTCTTAGGATCAAACCAGATTGAAATATTTCCTCGCTTGATTAAAGCTTGGTTATACGAGGACCAATTGGTTGTACGATAGATTTTAGGTGTAGGCTTCTTCATCTGGAAATTATATTACTGAAGAAGCCTTCAAGAATAGCTTTGTGCAACAAAGCC
>NZ_SGSX01000061.1:0-984 GCF_004209355.1 Acinetobacter sp. WCHAc060025
TAACCTGAGTTCGATGAAAATTGTTTAGTTTGCAATCCAATTTTTAAAAGTTGGTTTGCTAGGATTTAAACAATAAGCGATTACTGCCGACATAATATTCACCATAAAATTATTAACCGAACGGTGACGTGAATGATCTATTTGATGCAAATTTTTTAATTGATCATTCACTGTTTCTATCAAACCACGTCGTGATAATAATTGCTTCTCAAGTAATGTTTTTGAGTCTTTTTGCTTCATATTTTTTCGCGAAGGTGTTAATAATTTTAGCCCTCTTGCTATTAATGCTTCTTTTTTTGTTCTACTTAAATAACCCTTATCACCAAGCAGGATGCCCTTAAATTCTGAAGTAAGTTCCTCTAGTACTGCAACATCGTGAACATTGGCTGAGGTAACTTTCAAATTAATGATCTCACCTAAGTTATTGATCACAAGGTGTAATTTGAATCCATAAAACCATCCAGTACTACTTTTCCCTCTATTCGCAAGGTTTTTAAATACACGGTGTCGTTTAATTCTAAGATTATGACAAACAACGAGCTTGGTTGAATCAATGATACTAATTCCTGTATCGGTTCCTTTAATTTGATGAAAGAAACAACTAAGTGCTTGCAAGCAACGAGGCATAATTTCAACAAAACGGTTATAGCTAAGAAGTTTAGGGAAAGCAGATTTCCAAAAAGGGATGACCATATGGCAATAAAAATATTTAAAGAATCTAAATCCAGATTGGTGGAATAAAATCACGATTGTCATGATTTCAGATAAGCTTAAAGCAGATTTCTGTGGCATCTGATTTTGATGAGCAATGAGAGATTTTTCTAAAGATTCATCAAATATTTTGCAAAAATCATCCAAAAGACAAAATAATTCTGTAATATGATCCATGAAAAAGCCTTAGGTTGTAATGTTTTGTCTTGAGAACCAATACGCTACAAATTCTAGGGCTTTTTTTCTACTCTTTTTTTGATCGAACTCAGGTTA
>NZ_SGSX01000062.1:0-887 GCF_004209355.1 Acinetobacter sp. WCHAc060025
GGTCGCATCGACTGCTGCGCCATCTACATACAATTTTGGTGTTTCACCCGCGGCTGGTGTAGGGATGATCAAGCCTGGGGTGCTATCGTTGGTGCTTGTACCTGTACCGAATGTGCCTTGTACGGGATCGGTATTGTCCAAGTACTGTGTCGGGGCTGCTGGCGCTGTTGGCGCTATGGTGTCTACAGTCAATGTTAATGCTGGGCTTGGATCGCTTTCATTACCCGCGGCATCCGTCAAGGTGTAGCTCAGCTTATGTTCGCCTTCAGACAACGGGGTCGTTGGGGTCAAGGTGCCTGTCGCTGCATCATAGGTCGCAGCGACTGCTGCGCCATCTACATATAATTTTGGTGTTTCACCCGCGGCTGGTGCAGGGATGATCAAGCCTGGGGTGCTATCGTTGGTGCTTGTGCCTGTACCGAATGTGCCTTGTACGGGATCGGTATTGTCCAAGTACTGTGTTGGGGCTGCTGGCGCTGTTGGGGCTGTACCATCAATCACGGTATTGCCTGGCTGTGAAACGTTACCCGCGGCATCTGTTGCTGTCGCTGTAACTTCATCACCGTCTTTTAAGCCTGGATTTGGCACACTCCAGTGACCATCCGCATCTGCTGTGGTGGTCACAGTCGTCGTTCCGCCTTGTCCGTCTGGATAGCTCACGCTAACCGTACTGCCTGCTTCTGCTGTACCTGTAATTGGGTCATGTGTATTGGCTGGATTCACCACGGGTGCATCTGGTGCTTGGGTGTCCACAGTCAATGTTAAGGCTGGGCTTGGATCGCTTTCATTACCCGCTGCATCCGTCAAGGTGTAGCTCAGCTTATGTTCACCTTCAGACAACGGAGTCGTTGGTGTCAAGGTGCCTGTCGCTGCATCATAGGTCGCAG
>NZ_SGSX01000063.1:0-582 GCF_004209355.1 Acinetobacter sp. WCHAc060025
ATTCATGATTAATGTTCACATGCATGCATCTATACAATGAGCGAAATTTACCACACATATGCAAGCATGCACAATACATGCATGCAAAAATACATGTATCCTTTTATGCATCGAAACTTTGATTTGGAAATCGGAAATGGTACAGAGCGTAAGACTTAATGATCTTGAACAAGAGAAGCTTAGAAAAAAGGCTGTTGAATTAAACAAAGTATTAATTCAAAAGGGTCAACAACCTATAAGAGATAGCGAGCTAGTACATATTCTAATTGAAGAAGCCATCGAACTTATTGAAATTAATAATAGTGGTAAGTTAACAATACCAAGATAAGGATGAGCAATGGGAATCTACCAACTTCTAACAATACAGCTGATTGCAATATTCTTAATAATCGTGATAACAATAAGGATAGGCATTTGTATAAGAACAAATGCAAATTGTTTATTTTCAAAAATAATTAAAAAACTTTTTTTAAGATAATTGCTTGAAGTCGCATAATGCGGACTATGTTAAATAACGCTGATTTGCATAAAAAGTGTTGCAAATCAGCTATGTAACATAATCACGACTACATTATGCGAAAT
>NZ_SGSX01000064.1:0-542 GCF_004209355.1 Acinetobacter sp. WCHAc060025
TAAAAATATCCCTCACTCGATTGACCAGCAATATTTACCACTCTGACTAGGAGTTGTTCATCAGTATAAGTTCCTTGTGGTAGTACAAATGAATTACCTTCTCCACCAATCCAAGTATCACCACCATCGATTGTATATTCCCAATAATCAAGATCTGGATCTAGATTCGACAATATGACTTTTCCATTTTTTGTCACTCCATCATCATTAGTGCCACCCAAACGAGCAGTGTCTTCTTCAAATTCAAGGAAAGGAGTAAGTATACTATTGTCAAATACAATCTTTGTAGCATTCATACCTGTTGCAGTATTTCCAGCCACATCTGTCTGTCTGACTTGAATTTTACCAGCATCATATGTGGTATCTGATGCCGCTTTAAAGCTATTACTACTCGTACCAGTAGTCCAGCTAGTACCTCCATCTAAACTATATTCCCACATCGCACCTTCTTCGATGTTTGACACAAGCAAAGTTGTATTCATAGTGATGTTATCAGTACTAGACTTACCAGTTTCTTGAACGATGATCACTGGAGTTGCAAT
>NZ_SGSX01000065.1:0-523 GCF_004209355.1 Acinetobacter sp. WCHAc060025
TAGCCTAACAGTACAACGTCGTAACATCACTACAGTACCCGAATACAACCCACTCGAACACCGACCAAGCACACATCCACAACGTGCCAAAGTGGTTGGGCCGAGTGGCGAAGAAATCCATGTCGATGAATGGGGACGTATCAAAGTCCGTTTTCTGTTCACCAGAACAGAAGATCATGGACATGATGGTGGTGCAGGAACAAACGACAACGATACCGACTCAGCATGGGTTGATGTACTTACCCCATGGGCAGGTGAAGGCTATGGTGCAAGATTCCTCCCGAGAATTGGTGAAATCGTGGTGATCGACTTCTTTGATGGCAACATCGACCGACCATTTGTGGTTGGACGAATCCACGAAGCTCAACGTAGTCCAACCCAATTCGACAAAAAAGGACAACTGCCTGATACCAAAAAACTCGCAGGCATCCGTTCCAAAGAATACCAAGGCGAAGGCTTTGGACAACTGCGCTTTGATGACACCACAGGACAAATATCAACACAACTGCAAAACAGCCACGGT
>NZ_SGSX01000066.1:0-448 GCF_004209355.1 Acinetobacter sp. WCHAc060025
TCAACTGCAATGGGTGGTTGGTCGCTTTCTAACCCAGTGTCTAAAGGTGCATCTGTACTTTATAACGGTGCAAAAAATGTTCTTATTAATGGTAAGAATGTTGCAAAAACTTCTACTGCTTTAATTACACCTACTGCTCAACAAGTCGCAAAAGTTTTAGCGCGCGGAGGTGCTGCTTATGCGCTTTCTGTAGCTGTAGAACAGCTTATAGGTGCAGGTGTTGATTGGGTTCTTGATCCTGCAAACAATCAGATTAAATATACTGTTCCAAATCCAAATAATTCTAATTTGCTTTGGATAGTTGAGGGTTTGGACTACACAGTAGCTTCAACTCAATATCAAGCTTGTATGATAGCAGTTTCTAGAAATCCAACTGTCGCGTCGGATTCTGGCACGTGGGGGTCTTTTCAATCTGTTTCGAATAATAAATGTGTCTTTAAATATAGAA
>NZ_SGSX01000067.1:0-447 GCF_004209355.1 Acinetobacter sp. WCHAc060025
CCTTTATCAGCTGTCGCTTGAGCGGCATCTGCTGCATTTTTGGCAATAGTGACATTGCTGTTGGTCGTATTCAACTGACCACCATTGACTACGTCTTTCGAACCTGCAGCGACAATGCCATCCTCAACGCCTGTGATTTTGTTGGTCGTGCTGTCAATGTTCACATTACCGACAGTGACCTTATCAAATGCAACATCTTTCTTGGTTGCAATGGTGATTTTGCCACCTGCTTGTTCAACCGCAACATTGTCACCAGCGACAAAGGTCACTGTTTCATCAGGGCTGATTTGCTCAACAGATGTACCAGCAGCAGTACCACTACCCACTTTGTCGGTAGTCAGTTTCCAGCCTTTATTGGCAACATCGCTAACGGCTTGCAATTGGCTACCATTCACTGCATCTTTCGATGTCGCACTGACTTCGCCAGCTGTAACACCAGTGATTTTT
>NZ_SGSX01000068.1:0-419 GCF_004209355.1 Acinetobacter sp. WCHAc060025
ATGCGACCTATGATGCAGCGACAGGCACCTTGACACCAACGACTCCGTTGTCTGAAGGTGAACATAAGCTGAGCTACACCTTGACGGATGCAGCGGGTAATGAAAGCGATCCAAGCCCAGCATTAACATTGACTGTGAACACAACAGCGCCAACAGCCCCAATATTAACGCTAGCTGAAGATACAGGTCTTGCAGATGGTATTACTTCTAATGACACCGTAAATGTAACTGGTTTAGAGCCAGGTGCTACATGGGAATACAGAACCGATGGTGGTGCTTGGTTGCCAGGAGGCAGTAGTACAAGTTTTAACTTACCTGAAGGAAAATACACTGCCGGACAAGTAGAAGTTCGACAAACTGATGCTGCGGGTAATGTAAGCCAAGTAGGTCAATTACCAGCGACTACAATAGATAAAACA
>NZ_SGSX01000069.1:0-402 GCF_004209355.1 Acinetobacter sp. WCHAc060025
GAAGCATCAAAGACTGTGACCTACACATGCAAGTGTTGTCACAGCTCAGCAACTTGAATCAGTAAAATTATATTCAAGTTGCTGAGTGCTTAAAGTAACATAATATTCGTTATGCAAAATCCTGCGCTATCTTAGTCGATCAATATGATGATCTAATCTTATAAACATTAATTTTAATTTGTCTATTTCATCATAGTTGTCTACATCAAGTTCACGTATCAGATCCAAGTATTTCTCCAGTGATTCACGTATCAAAATAAAATCACTGTTTCTCAATACCCCGATATTACGATTGTAATGTGTTGTTTTCCAAATATGTCTATTTGAACTCATTCAAAATCCGTTACTGGCATCTTATTAATGGGGGTGTCCAAAAATCCCATTCCCCACGAACAAACTTGC
>NZ_SGSX01000007.1:0-189349 GCF_004209355.1 Acinetobacter sp. WCHAc060025
CTTATTACGTTCAAACTTAGCCTTAGCCATTTGTTCTTCCTCGTTTATGTCGAACACGAGTTAAACAACTCAGCATCGACAGTCGTCTAAAAAACTAGACACCTAATACTTGAAAAGCAGACTAATAAGCCTGCTTTTGGAATCTTTTGCGAATAATCGCTAAACTGTAATCTGGAGCTCTTATCGAGATTTGAACTCGAGACCTCTCCCTTACCAAGGGAGTGCTCTACCACTGAGCTATAAGAGCAAAATCATCTTCGATGGAGCGGGAGACGAGGGTCGAACTCGCGACATGTAGCTTGGAAGGCTACCGCTCTACCAACTGAGCTACTCCCGCTTAATGTTGGTAATTACCACTTATCGAAGTGAAGTAATGGTGGTGAGAGAAGGATTCGAACCTTCGAAACTTTCGTGGCAGAGTTACAGTCTGCTCCCTTTGACCGCTCGGGAATCTCACCATTTACACTTACTTTCAGTGTTGTTCTTTTACTACATGCTTGAAACTTTAAGATGGTGCCGGCACACGGATTCGAACTGTGGACCTACTGATTACAAGTCAGTTGCTCTACCAACTGAGCTATGCCGGCGTTTCTTTTGTTTCGTACGTTTCGTATCGGAACGGTGTGCAGTTTAGCAAAACTCAGAATCCTTGCAAGTGTTTTTTTTAAAAAAACTGTCAAAAACTCATAAAATCAATCCGTTTGACGATAATTCAACCGCTTTGATCACTGCGCGAGCTTTTATTTGGGTTTCATTCCACTCAGATTCAGGATTAGAGTCAGCAACAAGCCCTGCACCAGCCTGTACATAGACTTTATTTTCACGAATGACACAGGTACGAATCGCAATCGACATGTCCATTTCACCATGCCAGCCTAAATAACCGACAGCCCCACCAAAAATACCACGTTTTACAGGCTCGACTTCATCAATAATTTCCATCGCACGAATTTTTGGTGCGCCAGAAAGCGTTCCTGCTGGGAATGTTGCTTTAAAAACATCCAAAGCATCGACATCATCACGAACCTCACCTTGCACATTGGACACAATATGCATGACATGTGAATAACGTTCGATCACCATTTGATCAGTCACTTGCACTTTACCAACTTTTGAGATGCGACCAACATCATTTCGACCTAAGTCAATCAACATTAAATGCTCTGCAATTTCTTTTTCATCAGAAAGCAAATCTTTTTCGAGCGCCAAATCTTCTTCTTTGGTTTTCCCACGCGGGCGCGTACCTGCAAGCGGACGCACAGTTGCAATGCCATTTTCCAGACGTGAAAGAATCTCTGGTGATGAGCCTACAATGTGAAATGGCTTTTGATCTGAAATGGTTTGACCTTGCACCAAGAATAAATAAGGCGATGGATTGAGGTGACGTAAGGCACGATAGACTTGCAATGGCTCACCATCAAAATCAGATACCATACGATGCCCAGGCACGACTTGCATCACATCCCCTGCACGGATGTATTCTTTCACTGTTTCAATTGAAGCAAGGTAATTTTCTTTACCTGTCAAAGATTCGAAATGTGGTGCTGTGTGCTTCTGTGCCACCAAACTGATTGGTGTCGCCAACAGAGCTTCAATTTGATCTAATTGTTGCTGTGCTTTTGCATAAGCATCTGAATCTTGAATATCCGCATGTACGATAAGAAATAGCGTATCTTTTAAATTATCGAAAACGATCACTGTTTTAGACAGCATCATCCACAAATCCGGCAAGCCCACAGGATCGGCTTCAGGCACATTTTTTAAACGTGGCTCGATATAGCGTACTGAGTCATATCCAAAGTAACCGACTAGCCCACCTGTAAAGCTTGGTAATGCTGGTAAATCTGCTTGTGTAGGTACTTTAAACTGCGCTTGGAAATCACGAATGAACTGAAATGGGTCACTACAATCCTGTGTTGCAACCTGTCCATCTGGTGATTGAATGGTAAGCTGCCCAGCATTACACGAGAAAACCGTTGATTCGCCCAATCCAATAATAGAATAGCGCGCCCAATTTTCCCCACCTTCAACTGATTCAAATAAATAAGCTTGTTGATGTTCTTTCAATCGTGCAAATACAGATAATGGTGTATCTGTATCTGCCAATCGCTGGCGATAGACTGGGATTAAGTTATAGCCAGCAGATTTTAATTGTTCAAATTGCGCTAAAGTTGTCATGAGGAATTCTCTCTATTTTCGATATTACTAAGTTTGATTGCGATAGATCTAACTTAGTGACGCCATCGAAAAGCAGTTTTGCTGTTCATTCCTCTTTCCTTTTCTCACAACTTATTTAAAAACTTAATTCAAAAATCAATTTACACAGCCAATTTAAGCCAAAAGTTCAGTCAAATTATCGACCACTTGCTGCGGTTGGCATAAATGAATGTCTTCACCATGATTATAACCATAGCTGACCACAATACAATCAACCTCTGCACGGCGCGCTGCCTCAACATCATTACTTGAATCACCCACCATGAGGGTTTTTTCTTTGCTCGATTGATAATGCTCTACACAATAGTTCAACTGAATCGGGTCAGGTTTACGCTTTTCAAAACGATCACCACCAATCACATCGACAAAATAGTGATCCATGTTTAAAACTTCTAGAATTTTTCGAGCAGGCTGTTCTGGCTTATTGGTCACACAGATTAATTTTTTATTATTTTGAATTCCCCAATCCAAGAATTCTAAAATCCCATCAAATGGACGGGTATCTACACAAGGTTCAGCATTGTAAATTTCTAAAAAAGTATCTAAGAGCTGTTGATGTAAAACTGGATCAACCTCACCTTTTAAATACTTCAAGGTACTTTCACAAAATAATGAGGTGCCTTTACCAATCCAAACACGCACTTGTGCTTCTGTGACCAAAGGTAAATCTAAACGCGCTAGACTCAAATTCATCGCACGATATAAATCAAAAGCAGAATCGACCAATGTTCCATCCAAATCAAATAAAATTAAGTCGCGTTGGGCCAATTTTGCTACATTCATGATTTACACCCCGTATTTATTCACATTCAAAAAAATCAAAGTACAGACAACAAAGGCATGCGATTGCATGCCTTGAGTGTATCGCATTCAAAACTTATTTAAAGAATAGCCATGCAATAATTGCCAAAATAACCAAGGCAATAATGGTATATAAACCCAACATTGCATTTTTTTGGGTAGTCACTTCTTCTTTTGCACATTCATCTGAAGTTTTAATATCACATGCTTCTGGTACTGGCGCAGCATGAAAATCAACATTCGCAGGGATTGGTGCTGGTTTTGGCACCCCCATACCTGTTGGCATTCCGTCTTTTGAAACTTGCACATTAGCATCACGTGCAGAAAGTTCTGGCATACCTTGCTCATTCATTTGTTGAGCAGGTGTTTTTTCAACAGGTGCTTGTTGAACCTCAGCGGTTGCAATCGCTTCTGACGGCTGTTGAATTGACTGTTCAATTGGTGTCGAAACTGGCTCGACTTCAATCTCTGGTACTTCTGTTCCTACAATATTTTCAACAGGTTTTGCAGGATCAAGCACACTAAATTTAATACTGGCAAATTGAACAATATCACCATCCATCAACAGCTTATCTTGATCGATACGAATATCGTTCACAAAAGTACCATTGGATGATTTTAAATCTTGAACCCAAAGCGCCTTGTCTTTAAGCAAAAATGCAGCATGACGACGTGAAATTTCAGCAGCTTGTAATTGAAGATCGGCATCTTGGTGACGTCCAACCAACATATCACGGTCAACCGTAACTTCCTGCCCTTCAAGTTCACCTGTAATTGCTTGTAGTTTCCAAGTCATGATATTTTCTCATTTCCAATTCATTTCTAGTTTAGCACGACGCATTCATCCGTCCACTGTCTAGGGTCAAATAATACGCATCACATAGTCTGGAACTTTATTTGTAAATAGTAAAAAGCTACACCGCTTGAGAGTTAAGCCCACTATGAACCTTTTGATTGTTGCCTAATAATATTGCTCGATTCTTCAGCAACAGGTGTGGTGATAGCCCCTTGAGGTGTTGATTTTGTCACACCACCTGATGGTACTTTCTGATACTGGCTTGGTTGCTGTGCAGGTTGCGTAGGTGTTTGAATGATAGGTTGTGATCTTTTAGGGCTTTCGATGGGTAGCCGCTGTTGGAATACGTCATCGACATTAGCTGGAAGTTTGGCAAAGTTACCCTCTTTATCGAGCGCCAATTGCAAACTATACAATTGATCATAACGCCCTTGAGAAAGACGACGCATTTCGTTGTTATCCGTCACAATCGTTGGGTGAATAAATACAAGTAAATTGCGCTTTTTGTTCGACTTTCCATCAGCTCTAAATAAGCGACCAAGACCTGGAATATCACCCAATAATGGTACTGACTGGCGCGTATGCTCAGAATCATCCGAAATCAATCCACCTAAGACCACAGTCTGCCCATGATCAGCCAACACCGATGTTTTAATCGAACGTTTTTTAGTAACTAAATCCTGCGCCTGCCCCTTATTGTCAGTTACCGCAGAAACTTCTTGTTCCACTTCTAGACGAATCGAACCACCCTCACCAATATGTGGAACAACTTTTAAGGTCACACCGACATCTTTACGCTCAATCGAGGTGTAAGGATTAACCGTCCCACCTGTACCCGTACTGACTGAACCCGTAACAAAAGGAACGTTCTGACCCACCACGATATAGGCTTCTTCATTGTCCATCGTCAAAATCGACGGTGTAGACAATAGATTCGACTTAGTACGTTCTTTGAGTGCTTGAATCAAAGCACCATACAAGCGTCTTGAACCATTTGCACCTTCTTTATAATCACCTAAAACCAGTGATGTACCTGAAGGTGTCAATTTAGATGCCGCACCTGCCGCACCACCTGTTAAATAGCCTGCTGCGATACTCGCCAAACTTGACCCGACATTATCAAAACTCATCAAGCCGACACCACTGCTCAAATCACCCATTGCCCATTGCACACCAAGTTGATCTGCATCATTTCCTTCAACTTCAATAATGGTGGCTTCAATCAACACTTGCTGACGACGGATGTCTAGTTGCTGAACTGCTGCATCAATTTCTCGCATCAACTGTGGTTCAGCTTTGACGATCAATGCATTCTGAGTACTGTCCGCAATAATGCTGACCCCGTTAGCATTAAAACTAGAAACATTGTTTTGATTGTTGTTATTTGAGTTTCCACCAAGATTAATACCCGGTGTTGAAATACTACTGCCTAAACTTGATGAACTGCTGTTATTTGAATTATTTGAGTTATTAAAATTATTGAGGCTACTTGAGCTATTGCTTGATGAACCATTCGATGAATTATTAGCACTTGAATTCACCGCTTGTCCTGTAACTAGGCCTTGTAAAATTTCAGATAAGTTTTTCGCACTGGCATATTTAAGTTTAAATACTTTTAATCCACCCAAACGATCTGCCGATGGCACATCCAACATTTCAATCATGTTGCGAATGCGCTTACGAGAACCCGTATCACCTTTGATGAGAATACGATTGGTACGTGCATCAGCAACGATACGCACTCGTGCACCTGCATAATCTTTTGAAGCACCTGTTGCACTCATCGCTTCAAGTTGTTTAATAATTTCTTCAGCTTGGCTTTGTTGTAATGGCACAGCTTCAATATCATTCTGACCTGTACCATCCAAATTACGGATAATAGTTTCAAGCTGATAAATGTTGGCAGCACGATCAGACACAATTAAAGCATTTGTCCCTTGGATTGCAGCAAGGTGTGCAAATTGTGGCATCAAAGGACGTAAAGCAGGGATCAAATCATTTGGATTGGTATTTTCCAACCAAATCACACGAGTGACGACCTGATCACCTCGTGCATTGTTACGCGGATCATATGGCACACCTGAGTTTTTCACATTGCTGTCAGGTACAAGGCGAATGGTATTCCCTGATGGCACAGCCACCACACCATTGACATTTAAAACCCCTAAGAACAAATCATAAACTTCATTTTTATTAAGCGGTTTATTTGAAATAACCGTAACGTTGCCACGTACACGTGGATCAACCGCAAAGTTTTTACCTGTAATGTCTGCAACTTCATTAATAAAAGCAGTGAGATCAGCATCGCGTAAGTTGATTTTCCACGTTTGTGCATGTGATGCAGTGCTCACCGCCATCATCATCGGTGTAGCAGCGACTAAAGCCCAAAGTGGTCGATTGTGATTCAAAAAAGCCATAACTTATTATCTATCCTAATTTTATTTGTAGTCCTAGCCACTTACAAACTTTGCTGTATGGTCATCACCTGATCACCACGCTTAATTTCAATTTTAACTTTGCCTTCACGTTTGGCTTGTTCTAAGAGTTGAACATCACTCTGTCCTTGCCCAACAGCCTGACCATTCAGCGAAAGAATACGATCGCCTGAGCGAAGCCCCAATTTATTCCGAAGCGCTGCGGGGGTTTGATCTGTCACTTCGTAGCCTTGACCGCCACTGGTGCTTACCCCCATGTTCTTTAGGTATTGTTCCCTATTTTCATTCATTCGATCAATAGCCTGCCCTAAAGCATTTTGACTCGAATTTTGCGGTACTTGTGGCGTTGATTCAGGATTACTGGATGGTGAAGGCATAGATGAATTTTGATTCTGTCCATCGGCATTCTGCGGTATGGGTTGATACAAACTATCTAATTTATTAAAACGTAATTCCTTAGAGTTATTACCATTCTGACTTAAAACAACATGATCCCAATAGACTTCTGATAGTTGATAACTTGTTCCCTCAAGCGTATCCCCCACCGCATAACGGTCTGCAACCTCTTTAACTTTAATCACTGCCGAAGAAGCGCGCGAAGGATAAGCAACCATAACACCTTGCAACTGCATCGGAATACTGTCATCAGCCGCAGCATTAGAACCCACTTCATTAAACAATGAAAATCCTGAAATATTCGGCACCTGAACTTGTTGTGACCCCAAACTCACTTGTTCAGGCTGCATCACTTGTGGCGGGGCAACCACCCACCAGAAAATAGATGCCAACTTCCAACACAGCGCCAAAATTAATATGAATAATACAACTGGAGCAAGTTGATCCGTTTTCTTCCACGAGATATTTTCAAATTGTTGTCTTAAATTCATTAGAAACCACCTTGAATCAGGGGTTGTCTAGTACTGATCACGTAAGTGTCTAGTCCTGCTTTTCCATCATAAGATGGTACATTCAATAACATGCGCTGTGTTAACTGCACATCAAGCATCATGCTCGGGTCTAGGCTAATATTTGCCATCTTCTGACTACGTTGATCTTGAATGTCAAAAATCAATTTACCTGCTTCATCTTTGAGCTGACCATTCAAGGATGGGATATTCATCTGATCTTGACGTTGCCCAAAGGTATAGCGAAGTTCACCACCACCCCATTGTAACTTACCTTCAGTATCACTAAAGCCCGTATCTTTTTTAAATCGAAGTGTCATATCTGAAATTTGAATTGAATTGGCTGGCCACTGCCAATTGGCAACATTTTTTAATGTCTCTGGTGCAATTTGTCCCTGCATCTTATTGATAATAATCTTTTTCCCAAAGCCATAACCAACTACCCCATTCAGTTGAGTTTGACCGCTATGTACTTCAACATTGGCACCGACACGTAGTAAAAGCAAATCCCAAGGACGTGTTCGCCAAGAGACTGAACCTCGTAAATTACCTTTATGCCAATCTGCTTGACCCTGCCAAATATTGCCACTGACATTCTGTAATGTCTGATTATTTTTATAAAATTTAGAAATTAGCCATGTTGCAGGGACTTGTAAAAGTATAAAAATTAAAAAAGTGATAACCCCAGTAATCCACCAAGTGATCTGTTTTGATTTTTTATTCATCCAGCTTTACCATAATTCATTTATTCTTCCGTGCGAGATGATGCCCTCTTTCTCTATACATTATGCATAATTTTTTCACGTCGCCAATTCACTCTTATAAAAAAACCAAGCTGTTTTGCTTGGTTCTTTCATTTTATGGGTCTTGAATGACACTTCGATGAAGATTAGATCAAGAAATCTTCTAATTTTGCACCTTTTTCAATTTCTGCAACTAACCAGCGTGGTTGTTTACCACGACCCGTCCAAGTATCTGCAGCGTTATTTTTATTACGGTAACGTGGCTCTACAACTTTACGCGTCGTTTTTTTGCGTTTTTGCGCGCCATACTCAATGAACTGCTCTAAAGTAAAACCTGCAGACTCTGCAATTTTAATAATTTGATTATATGCGTCTTCAACAGCTTGATCTTTTTTAGATTCAATTAATGCTTCTGCTTCAGCTGTTAATTTCCTTAACTCTTCGACCGATAAATTACTAATATCAGGCATCATTAACTCTCCACTTAAATTCATAATAATTATTTAAAATAATTTCTCAGCAATAGTATTTTTATTTAACTCAATTAGCAATAGATAGCTTTACTTATTAATACATAAAAAAACAAAAAATAGATTATTAGCTAAATCATTATATATCACCTTAAAGAATATATATGTGATTTAGCTACACTTCGCTATTTAAAATATATTTCAGTTTTCATTCCCATTAAGCAAGGTTATTTTCTACGGTCGCTTCTAAATCAATAATAACTTTACGTAAATGCTCAGGAATCAAAGTTTTTTTCATTTCATCTTTATCAACAAATACAATCACAGCATCGCCTTCAGCAACGATCTGCTGTTGTTGTTGACTAAATAAAACATAATACATGCGAATCGCGCTATTGCGCATTTCTTCAATACGTGCACCGACTTCTAATACATCGGGATAAAATACAGGCTTTAAATATTTACACTGACTCGAAGATACAACGGTTAAAACTTCTTGTTCAAATACATTTAGACGATCAAAATATGCGATACGTGCACTTTCGATATAGCGATAATACATTACATTATTTACATGACCAAAAGCATCCATATCTCCCCAAGCAACTTTTTGCTCATAAACTACAGGGAATTTCACTAAATCATTGTTCATAATTTTCTCAGATTTTAAATTGAATATAATTGCTGTCTTTTTCAACAATTGAATTCAATTGTTGAATTAATGCCTCATTACCATTCAATGTCGCTTTAATTCTCAAATAGTTCATCAAAATATCATTTGGATATAATGTTAAAAGTTGATCTGCTTCATTATCTCGTTGTGTCGCTGTATATATATGCCACATTGCAAAACTAAATACAGGAATATTCATATACTTGGTTTCTAGTTTTATAATTTGTTGCTCTAATTGCTCATAATCAGGGTTTTGACGCAAAAGTTGATGTTGGAACCACAAATAAAAGACATCTTGATCAAATTTTTCATCGAGTATTTGAATCGCCAGTTGTTGCTGTTGCTGTGCCAATTCAGGCAAACGCATAATGAGTTTTAACCATAAAATCTTGGTTTCATAAGGCATTTGATCTAATTGTGGTTGTATTTCAAAGAATTTTTGCTGTAACAATTCCAAGTCTTCGAAACTTGCTTGATCATAACAACCCAAAAGTTGCATGAGCCATTGTTGCTTTGTTGCTATTTCCAGTTGACCAAACTGAGTGCCATGTAAGTATTGCCATGGAAATTGAATTGCAAATTGCCCCCATAACTTTTGTAGACGCAATTTATAACTTTCTGCGAGTTCACCTAACCAAGGTGATAAATCATGTCCATTTAGAAACTCTAAATGAGTCAAAGCTTGTTGTTGATCTTGCTGTGCTAAATAAATTTCAATTCGCAAAATTTCTGCAAGTTCAAATGCTGAAGGTGGGCTATTCTCCAGTATCTGTAATGCTTCAACACACTGAGCTTTTTTGAATAATAACTGTGCGTGAATAATTGATTTGAGCAAACCAGATTGATCAAAGATATTACGAATGACCTGTTCTTGCTCTTCTTCACCATCCAATAACCACAATACCCCTAATTTTTCAAAGGGATGTAAATTATTAAAACTTAAAATCTGTTCTAATTTTCTTTTTTCACGATTTAAATAACATTTTATCAAATACCATGCAAGGTGCATGAAAAAACTTATCCACACACCAAAAAATAACAACACCCATAGATTGGTTTGGATCTGAATATTATGCCATAGCACATAAACATAGCCTGCGCCTGCGCTATAACTCAACACACTGAGAACGGCAAAAATAATCAGGCTAATCAGGGCATAGATTAAAAATATATGCTTCATTCAACTACCCCAAAACTGCCAAGCTACTGAGCTTGGGTATAGGTGCTTGTGTAATCTGCTTAAGCTTTAAAATCTGTTGCTTCAGTTTCTGACTCGTCGCATCAGGTAAGGTATCTAACAATTGCACAACTTGATTCAACATCTCTTGATATTCAGCGCTTTGCCCTTTGTTCAAAAGCTGTTGTGCAAGTAATAATCTGAGCTGTGCTTCTTTTAAAATAAATTTGCGATTTGCCAAAGCTGCTGAATCTGGTTCAACAATATCAACACTAAGCCACTTCTCCCAAAAATGCTTTGGATGGTCTTGAGGCACACTAAGTTGATTATTCTTTAACTCTTTTTGCAAACTTTGGTCAATTTGTTTGATGAGGATATTTAATTGATCTTGTTGCGCATTGCGATCAATCACAAACTGCTGAATGCTTTGCATATCTTGTGCAATGGCTTGGTGTAAACTTTGCTGTACTGCATCCGCTAAAGCATAATGATCCAAAGATTGGTTCAGCTCAGTTAAATGCTCAATTGCATAAACAAATTGCTGTTGCTGTAGAGCAAACTGTACCAATTCTAATTTTTGTTTAATCACCACACTCGGGCTAATACCCACAATTTGTTCAGGTACTGATACGACTTTTTGAGCTGTTTCTTTTTTTATAGGCTCATCACTTTGACGTTGAACAGCAACCAATTGATCATTCAAACTGGCATTTTTTTGCTCACTTTTATGCAAACTTTGCTGAATCTCTGTGAGCTGTTGCGAAACATGATAGAAGTCATAACTCAATTTAATGAGCCATCCTAAAGCGATCAACAATAAGATATAGATAAACTTCTTCATAACTTCCTTTGCAACTGCATAATACTTTGTAGAATTGTATTTGGCTCTAAATCTTGAACCTGAGTAATATTAAAACACTTTTGAGTGACATTTTTATCATGTTGCAATAATTGATACAAACGCTCACCCAAAACTAAATAATGGCAATCATTGACTATACTGGTATGAGTCTGAGTTAACGCCAACCAATTACGCCAGCTTGCTTCACTGCTTATACAGTTCCAATATGGTTTTGGTTGATCAACTTGATCAAGAAAATCAGAGAGTAATTGCGGTGTTTGTTCGGGGCAATGACGCTCATACAAAACAAAGTTTAACACTTGAATTTGGCGAGCTTGGCATTGTTGCATCATAAACTGACGCCCACCCTCACCTCGCCAAAAAGCAATTTTTTTTAAACCTGTGAATGTATTAAAAATAGGTAGACTAAGCATTCCTTCAGAAGTCTCCACTTCTGGAATGTCACTGTCAATGCCATACTGATTCAATACTTGAGCCGTCTTTCGCCCTACAGCAACCCAGTGGATATGTCGAATTTGCTCAAGAGAAAGCCCTGCTTTTTCCAAATACTGCATGCCGATTTCAACAGCAGTTGGGCTGACTACAACAATGACTTGTGTATCAATCAATTGTGAATAAAGTAACTCTAATTCTGAACTATAGGGACGTGCCGTGAGTTCCAACAAAGGTAGATTTACAACTTCAAAACCCGCAGTACTCAAGCACTGGGTCAGTGCTTGAGCTCGATCAATCGGGCGAGTATTGATAAAAAGCATGAAGACTGAGAAATTAATCTTGATACAGTGCTTTGAGAAGTTCTCCAGCACCTTGTTTTAATAGTTCTTGAGCCAACTGTACGCCTAGTTGTTCCGCATCTTCTGCTGAACCAGTCACTTGACTACGCAACAGTGTTTGCCCATCAGGACTCCCCACACGCCCTTCAATCGACAAAGTTTGACCATCCAATGTTGCAAAACCTGCAATTGGAACCTGACAACCACCTTCCAAATAAGCATTAAATGCGCGTTCTGCACGAACACATGCATTTGTTTCAGCATGCATCAAAGGCAAGATCAAATCTAAAATTTCTTGATCATTTGCACGACACTCTAAACCCAAAGCACCTTGACCGACCGCAGGTAAGCTCACTTCTGCTGGTAAAGTGTGACGAATGCGCTCTGAAAGCTCTAAACGCTTTAGACCTGCACTGGCAAGAATAATGGCATCGTACTGCCCCGCATCAAGTTTCGATAAACGTGTCCCCACATTGCCACGTAAATCAATCACATCAAGATCAGGACGCTGTTTTAAAATCTGACTTTTACGGCGTAAGCTCGAAGTTCCCAATTTTGCACCTTGTGGCAAATCTTCAAACTTTTCATATTGATTGGATACGAATGCATCGAAAGGATCTTCACGCTCGCAAATCACAGCAAGCTCTAAACCTTCTGGCAGTTGCATCGGTACATCTTTCATCGAATGAACCGCTAAATCGGCGCGACCATCAAGCAAGGCTGCTTCTAGTTCTTTAACAAATAAACCTTTACCACCGATTTTCGCCAAAGGCGTATCTAAAATTTTGTCGCCTTGAGTCACGAAAGTTACCAACTCCACTTTTACATGCGTGTGTAGTTGCTCTAGTCGGTCACGAATATGCTCAGCTTGCCACATTGCAAGCGGGCTTTGACGAGTTGCTATTTTCAAGGTTTTGATCATGTCAGCTTAGCCAAATTTTTAAACACCCTAAACTTACCCTGCAATCATAAAATTGCAAGTAAATTATCAAATGATTTAAAGGCAAACGTTAATTTCCTACAAAATTATAAATTTTGCATGCGCTCTCTTAGCAATGGTAAATGACGACGACTCACAGCGAGTCGCTCTTCGAGTTCACGACAACGTGCTTGATACTGCCCTGACGCGACCATTTCCAGACCGTCCAAATAATCCAATGAAATGAGCGCATTGCGATGAATTCGAATAAAGCGATCAGAAAATTCCGTTTCCAAATCCTTTAATGTTTCATCTATCAATACACTGCCATTTTTATGACGTACCGTGACATATTTTTGATCTGCCAAAAAATAATAAATATTTTCAACAGGAATCAACTCCAAACCTCGATAGGTTTTTGCAGCAATTTGCTGTCTTTGCACTTTTTCTTCCATGAGTTCTTTTTGTTCTAAGTTAGTTAATTGAGCTTGCGTCAGTTTGGTCACATTCTCCAAAACTGTTTCTAACTCAGCTTTTGCAATTGGCTTCAACAAATATCCTTTTGCTTGAGACTGAATTGCTTGTAAAGCGTGCTCATCAAACGCTGTACAAAAAATAATAGCAGGCATGGGATTAAAATGTGCCAAATGCTGTGCACAAGTCAAGCCATCCATTTCTGGCATTTGAATATCTAACAAGACTACATCTGGCTCAAACTGCTGAACCATTTCCAAAGCTTGTTTGCCATGTTGTGCTGTCGCTACAACCTGATGCCCCAATTGCGCCACCAATCGTGATAGCCGTTCCACCGCAAGTGGTTCATCATCACAAATCAGGATGTCCATTACACCTCCTTGCCCAAATCCCTAATACTTATTTTAATAAATTTCTCAGTCATCTATTTTTATACTGATATTGAATAACAGTAGTAAATAATCCATTTCCCGCATAATTTCGAAAATAAACAGAATCACCAAAATGTGCTTTTAAACGCTGTTTTACATTTTCTAAAGCAATTCCATGCCCTTCTCTAACTTTTATTCTATCTTGTAAAAATGGGTTAGTAATGACTATATTGACTTGATTTTGCAATATTTCAACCAGTATTCCAATTTTAGCGTCGATGATCTTTTTCTCAACACCATGGAAAATACTATTTTCAATGAGTGGCTGCAAAGTGAGTAAAGGTATTTTTACTTGCCCTAATAATTCTGGATGCTGAATATTCCACTCCACTTTTAATCGTTCTCCTAAACGAATTTGTTCAATTGCAATATATTGCTTAGACAGTTCCACTTCTTCTTTTAAAGTCACCAGTTTTAATTCTTGTAAGCTTGCTCTAAATAACTTTGATAAATCAATCAGCATTTGTTCAGCTTTATCTGGATCTATGGCAATTAAACTCACCACACTATTTAAACTATTAAATAAAAAATGAGGGTGAATCCGTGCCTGCATCGCTTGAACCCGTGCATTCAACTCGCTGTTTTGTTGTAAAACAGATTGCTCTCGAATATACATATAACGCAAACAAAATGCGCCCAATAACACCCCATAACTCAGATGCAAAACCACATTATGAAAGATTTGATCGACGCTTATATTTTGTAATGAAATATGTGAACCGATAAATCCAAGAAGATTTAAAACAACACTGGTACAAAACACGATCGTTTGTAGCAAAATAAAACTAAATATCGCTGCTGAAAAATAGCTATATTCTGAGAGGCGTTTTTGGAAAATATCTTGAAAAGCAGCAAATGCCAGTAATATCCAATTAATATATAAAATATAAGCTAAAACGTGCCCAAAATTAAGATTCGACCAAGATTGTGCCTCTGCCAATGCCAATAAAAATGCCAATACATTACTGGCTATAAACAGTTCCAATAAATATTGCCCATGTCCCATTTTGCTAAAAAAATAAGATTGATGAAAATGTGTTCTCGATTTTATTGACGAATGATTACGCTTTCTTTCGGCAAGAGAGACTGAATTTGCTATACTAGCTTCAGTTTTACTGCTTTTTTTCTTATTGAGCCGATATGACCACATCTTCTAATTCCTCTAATCCGTCACAAGCCCAAACTTCAGGCATGTGGGGCGGTCGTTTCTCCGAAGCTACTGATGCCTTTGTTGCTGAATTTACTGCATCTGTTCAATTTGACCAACGCTTTTATAAACAAGATATTGCAGGCTCTATTGCACATGCAACCATGTTAGCAAAAGTTGGGGTCTTGACTGAACAAGAACGTGATGACATCGCCAACGGTTTGAACACAATTAAAGCTGAAATTGAAGCGGGTAACTTCGAGTGGCGCATCGACTTAGAAGATGTACACATGAACATCGAATCACGCCTCACTCAGCGTATCGGTATTACAGGTAAGAAATTACATACAGGTCGTAGCCGTAACGACCAAGTGGCAACAGACATCCGTTTATATGTGCGTGATGAAATTGATGCCATTTTAAAATTATTGGAAAAATTACAAAAAGGTATTTTGGGTCTTGCTGCTAAAAACACCACTACCATCATGCCAGGTTTTACCCATTTACAAACTGCACAGCCTGTGACTTTTGGTCACCACTTAATGGCGTGGTTTGAAATGTTGGTTCGTGACTCTGAGCGTCTGATCGACTGTCGTAAACGTGTGAATCGTATGCCTTTAGGTTCTGCAGCACTTGCAGGTACAACCTATCCGATTGATCGTGCATATACAGCTGAACTTTTAGGTTTTGAAGCTGTTGCTGAAAACTCACTTGATGCTGTATCTGATCGTGACTTTGGTATCGAATTCAATGCTGCTGCATCTTTAATCATGATGCATTTGTCGCGTATGTCAGAAGAAATGATTCTTTGGACATCTGCACAATTCAAATTTGTGAATATTCCAGACCGTTTCTGTACGGGTTCATCAATCATGCCACAAAAGAAAAACCCAGATGTTCCTGAGTTGATCCGTGGTAAAACAGGTCGTGTCTATGGCGACCTCATGAGTTTATTAACACTCATGAAAGGTCAACCGTTGGCATACAACAAAGACAACCAAGAAGACAAAGAACCTTTGTTTGATGCGATTGATACCGTTCGTGGTTCACTCATGGCATTTGCAGATATGATTCCTGCATTGGTTCCAAATATTGAGATCATGCGTGAAGCTGCACTTCGTGGCTTCTCTACAGCAACAGATTTAGCAGATTATCTTGTTAAAAATGGCGTAGCGTTCCGTGATGCACATGAAATCGTCGGTAAAGCGGTTGCTTTAGGTGTTGAAGAATCGAAAGATTTATCTGAACTCACACTTGAGCAACTTCAACAGTTCTCTGACTTGATTCAAGCAGATGTGTTTGAAAAAGCACTGACTTTAGAAGCATCAGTGAATGCACGTAACCATATCGGTGGTACTGCACCTGCTCAAGTTGAAGCTGCAATTCAACGTGCTTATGTACGCTTAGAAAAACTTTACGCTTAATTTTTTAAGTTTAATTATCAGATTAAATTTGGAGTATTGATATGTCTCGACAAGTTTTTTGCCGTAAATATCAAAAAGAAATGGATGCTTTAGACTTTGCACCTTTCCCTGGTGCAAAAGGTCAAGAATTATTTGACACGATCTCTAAGCAAGCTTGGCAAGAATGGCTCAAACACCAAACCACGTTGATCAATGAAAAACGATTGAATGTGTTTGAACCTGATGCGAAGAAGTTCCTTGAAGAACAACGTGAAAAATTCTTCAATAATGATGAGTCGTTGGAAAAAGCTGAAGGGCTAAAGCCTGAGTGAGGATCAGTGGAGCAACGCTCCACCCTGAGGAATATATTCCGCAAGAAGGCGAAGGCTATGCCTGAGTGCAAAGGATAAGCGGAGCACTGCTCCGCCCTTGCGCAAGACCCGAAGCTATGCTTCGAGTGTAATCTAGAAAGCAACGCTTTCTCTTTTACGCAAGACAAACATCGAAGATGTGTGTAGGCTTTAATTGAAAAGAATCTCCATACATCTAGAAATTCTTTTTTGCCTTATTTTTCTGCAAGTCAAGCGAAGCGCGTAGGCAAGCATTTGAAAAGCTCCTGAATAGGGGCTTTTCTTTTGTCTAGAACATTGCTCTGCCCTGAGGAATATATTCCGCAAGAAGACAAACCTCAAAGTTCCCATACGCTTTGATCACAAAAATCTCCATACATTTGGGGATTTTTTTACTTTCACTTTTCTACAGCCATAAAAAAAGGAGTCTTGGAGACTCCTATAAACTTCAGAAACCACAGCTTTTCCGAAACACTTTCGATGCTTAATGTATCCGAATTCATACTGTAGATATTGACAATATATACGTATTTTTTTGACAATTCACGACAATAGAATTTACTCATCAGTAATTCATGTCATTTTGATTGTTCAAACTTTCTGTGCAAATAGCACGTTAAGCCACAGAATCTATCGTATTTTCAGCATCATCACTGATCAATTTCGGTGTTTTTTCCACCCATTTTGCAGGAAAGAACTGTTCCACTTTGGTAGATAACCATCGTGCAACAGGTTCAGGCAATGCCACACCCAAAGGATTCTGTTCTTTTAAATCTGCTGATGAAACCACACGTGTCCCCATCAAATAATCAAACCACGGTTTTGTCACACACCAGTTTGCATCTTGGTTAGAATTCATATGATGATCATAATGCCAAGGAATTTTTTTCTTCGCCCAATCTGGCTCTAAATGCGCACGACGGTGAATATAGTAATAATTACATGCACTATATAAAGATGCTGCCACCATACCTTTTGAAATCGGATAAAAAATTAGACTCGCCGCACTTGCAACAACCGCCAAGGAAACGATTTCATTTTTTGTACGCCAGTTTGAGATCCCTTCAACATAACCATCGTCATGAAAACCTTGCTTACGTACCTCTCTATGATGCTCCCAATGAGATTTCATACTGTCTGGCACGGGGCTATAACGAGGCTGACCTTTACGATGAGTTCCATGTAAAATGAACTTATGTGCAACCCATTCAAAACCATTTGCAACAACTAATCCTACAACAAAGCCTTTTAGCATGGCTCTCTCCTATTCTTCTCATATTTTTAATATAAAGCGTAATAATCATTTAATATTGACAAGAAAAGTCTTTTGCATTGACAAATTACGACATATTTTCCAATCTCGTACTTCGTCTCAACTCATTTTCAATACGTCAGCGAACAGTTTTAACTTGTTTGTCTTACTTAATTCTGATTAGAATAAGCTCGTTTTTAAAATAATATTTTTGTAATAAAAAAGACGATACATATGCAACTACCCAAGGATTATGTAGGCTCAGTCTATGGTGGACTCGGACAATTATTACTCGCATACGCCGAAGCGAATCATCTAAATATTTCAGAGAAATTACGTCAAGTTCAAACACAAGAACGTTTTGACTTTAATCTATGGCGTGAACTTTTAGATGATATTCAAACGCAAGTACAAAGCCCTGCTTTAGGTGTAGAAATTGCAAAACATTTGCAGCCCAAGCATATTGGTATTATTGCGTATATCGCCCAATCTTGTGACACCATGGGTGAGGCATTAACGCGCTATTTTGACTTTCACCGCTTGGTTTATGATGGAAGCCCACTCAAAGTTGAACCCTTTGATAACGATAACATTATTATTCGTTGGGATACTTTACCGTCTCACTTAACCACACAAATCACAGATGAAATTGCGATTGCCATCATGGTGCAATTTTTAAGACATTTTTTATCTTCACACCACACCAAAATCCATCAAATCAATTTCACCCATGATAAGCCTAGCAATGTGGCAATTTATGAAGATTTTTTCCAATGCCCTGTGCTGTTTAAACAAGCCAATCCTGAATTGGTCTTTCCTCTTCAAGCATTAAACACCCCACTCAATCAAGGTGATCAAACCCTACAAAAACTATTAATGCAGCAAGCACAAGCTTTATTGGATGATTTGCCAAATTCAACACAATTAGATCAACGATTACAACAATATATCTTATTAGGTCTGCAGAAAAACCATTATCAAATTGAGCATATTGCACAACAGCTCAATATGTCTGTAAGACAGCTTCAACGCCATTTACAAAACCAAGGCACAACCTATCAACAGCGTGTTCAAGAAGTCCGAAAGATCTTAGCACTTCAATATTTGCAAGATCCATTCCTTGGTTTACATGAAATTGCTTTATTACTGAGTTATTCAGAACAAAGCGCCTTTCAGCGTGCATTTAAACAGTGGACTGGAATGACCCCACAACAATGGCGGATACAGCATAGAAATGCCGAAATTAAGGTATAAAATGAAATACCAAAATATCAGCAAAAGCTCATCAGTTCATCCAGACTCTGAATGATAGCAATCAATGTATGGACTATGTCATCTCTATTTTAGTGAACTAATTCAATAGTTTTTTGTGTAACAGAAATAGTTTTCTAGTTTTATTTTTCTATTTTAGCTTATTATTTAGGCGCCAGAATAAAGATTCACAAACTCTCACGGCTGACGCCAATTTAAATGTGGCACAGCTTCATTCCGCAATAAAAAAAATAGGAATACTCATGAATAGATATTTAGCAGAATTTCTCGGAACTTTTTGGCTTGTTTTTGGTGGATGTGGTAGCGCAGTCTTAGCTGCCGCATTCCCTGAACTCGGCATTGGTTTTGCTGGAGTTGCTTTAGCATTTGGTTTAACTGTACTCACAGGTGCGTATGCTTTTGGACATATTTCAGGTGGGCACTTTAATCCCGCGGTAAGTGTAGGATTATGGGTTGGTGGTCGCTTTGACGCCAAAGATCTTGCCCCTTATATCATTGCACAAGTTGTCGGAGGTATTGTTGCTGCCTTTATTTTGTATTTGATTGTTCAAGGGCAAGCTGGATTTACAGGTACAGGGGGATTCGCTACCAATGGTTATGGTGATTTATCACCAGGAAAATATTCACTTGTTTCCGCGCTCATTATTGAAATTGTACTGACGGCTATATTTTTGATTGTAATTTTAGGTTCAACGGATAAGCGTGCTCCTGCTGGCTTTGCGCCGATTGCAATTGGTCTAGCACTTACATTGATTCATTTGATTAGTATTCCTGTCACCAATACATCTGTAAATCCTGCACGAAGTACTGCTGTTGCAATATTTGCTGAAACGTCGGCATTGGGACAATTGTGGCTGTTCTGGGTCGCACCGATTGTAGGTGCTGTGATTGGTGCTGTGATCTACAAAATTGTTGGTAGTGAATCACAAAATTAATTGTTAATAAGCTATCATTTATGTACAAAATCAAAAAACCTGCTTCGGCAGGTTTTTTATAGAAAATCTAAAGCGTGAACGATTTAACATCAACCACATACGATCATTTGCATCTTGAAGAACAATGAAATGCTACAGAAAAGGATTCTCTATTTCACCTTCAGTTTGACGTTCAATCTGTTCAGGTAAATTTGATTGCTTCTCTAGATGTGCAACGATGTCATTTAAATAAGCTTGCAATGCCTTGGCTGACTTCAATCCTTGTTGGTCTTTACTGATCTGTAAATTTCCAAAAATACTGACACAGTCTAACTGATTTTCTAAAGTTAAATCATGAATCGAATGTGACTCTGTTCCATTTTCAAATGGTTTAAACATTTTAATTATCTCGATTTTTCTATATTGAGACAGTATAAATCCTTTGTTGAAATATACTGCACGTCATCCACTGTATTTATTTCAAAAATTGTAAAATATATTGCAATAATGCTTCGACCAATTGTTTAACTAAAGCATCTTTGGTTTCTTCATCTACTTTCGGAATTTGCAAGCCCGTTGTCGATGATGAAGCATTTCCCTTTCCATCGGGTTGGAATTGCTTTTGTAGTGCCTTAATTTGTGCAGTAGGCACAGTTTCAGCACATTGGCTTTCTGCATCCCAATGTGCATATTCAATATCTTTATTCGCTTTAACTTGATTGGCAGTTAAAGGCAATTTATAGGTATTACGCTTTTGCTCCTCGGTCAGCTGTGGAAATAAATTGATTCCCAGCTGTTCTTCTAAATAACAAACGCTGACGACTTTTACCTTTAATGAATTGTCATTCGGTGCATAGTACGCCCCGATAATGCCATGTTTAGGAATATAGATCGCTTTAAATACAGCTGTTGGAACAATCACACCATTGCCAATGGTTTTTAACTTTTTCCCTGAAAATACAGGACCAGTAACGACATAAACGTCTTTTTTCTGTTTAGTCACCATTGCCCGAGTGGCTTCTTCTAACTCACGCCACACTTGTTGATTATTTTTGGGCGCTTGCGGCACCATATTGGCTAAAGAAAAGCTATCAAACTGTGATGCTGTATTTGACATATCTGCATTGGGCGACATGTGCCCACGATCATAACCTGAACCACGATAGTCAGATAACAATGCACGATGATTTGAACTTACACGCTCTTCCTCATGAAAATTGTCTTCACGTTTGATTTTTTGACTTAAACGACTTGGCGATAAATATTCTGCAGTCCACAAAGGTGTTTTTGAAACACCTGAGTACATCACATTAAAACCATTGAAACACAACGGATAACTATTTTTCTTTAAACTGTCTTTAGTGAGTATTGGGGGTTCATCACGATAGAACTGATTTAAACATTCTGAGTTATTGCTGCTACCTTGTGTAAAAGGGATTAGTTGAGATATTTTTTCTTGTCCAAATGCAATCGCAAAGCTACCTGTAGCTACCACACCTAATACTATTTTAACGATTGAATTTTTCAACGAAGACATTCCCAAGCTACATCAAACCATGCAGTACAACAAATAAGTATTCAAAATCATTTTTGAATATAAACAGCTTAACAAGCGAACACCTTGAAAGATATTGTGTGAATATTCAACTGAATAAAGCTTCTACAACTTCTGTGTAGTAAAACAACACTACAGCTCAAATTTAGGCATGAAACCTTAATTATTCAGAATAGAATGGCAATTTTCAAAATATCCCTTGTTAGAACTTCCTTGATTATGTCATTTAAAATAAAGCATCTCGACCCATGTACGACATATTTCGTCGTTCTAAACATGTTTTACACTGATCATTTCCAACAGACATAAAAAAGCCAGAATCAATTCTGGCTTTTTCACATATTCACATATTCACATCTTAAATTTCAATCTGACTACCCATTTCCACCACACGGTTTGGTGGGATTTGATAAAAATCACTGACGGGACTGGTATTGCGTTGCATAGATATAAATAGTTTTTCACGCCACGGTGCCATGCCATCACCAACGGTATGAATCAAGCGATCTCTGGAAATAAAGAAGCTGATATGCATCATGTCAAATTCAACATCAAGCTGTTTATATGCCAGTTCTAAGGCATTTGGAATATCAGGCTGATCTTTAAAGCCATAATAAACAAAGACACGTTGGAAGCGATCGTCTAGAATTTCAACCCGTATACGTTCTTGATCCGACACATAAGGAACATCACGGGTCACCACCGTCACCAGAATGTTACGCTCATGCAAAACCTTGTTATGTTTAATATTATGCAACATAGCATGCGGTACAATATTTGAGTTGCCTGTTAAGAATATCGCTTGTCCTGGAACGAATTGAGTTTCATCACTCAAGCTGACACTCTTAATGAATAAATCCAACGGCAATGCATCTTTTTCCAAACGATTGGATACAATTTCTCGCCCAGTACGCCATGTCATCAGCACCGTAAATGCAATGCCACCAATCAACATTGGTACCCAACCACCCGAGAAAATTTTAAGCGATGTAGATGCAATAAATACCAAGTCGATGAATAAGAACGGAATCGCGAAAAGTGCCAATTTCCATTTTGGCCAACGCCAGAAACCATATGCCAAAAAGGCAATCAAAATCGTGTCACAGAGCATAGTCATGGTGACGGCTACACCATAAGCATTGGCAAGATTAGCACTGTTTTGGAAAATCAAAATCAGCAGTAGAATCGAAACATACAAGATCCAGTTAATAAACGGGATATAGATCTGCCCTTGCTCCACGTCAGAAGTATGATGCACTGTTAAGCGTGGTAAATAGCGTAATTGAATGGCTTGATTCGCCATTGAAAATACGCCTGAAATCACCGCTTGCGAAGCAATCACCGCAGCCATGGTTGCCAATGCAATCACAGGATACAGCGCCCATTGTGGAACCAATAAAAAGAATGGGTTTTCGATGGCATTTGGGTCACGAAGTAATAAAGCACCTTGACCCGCATAGTTTAAAACCAAACTTGGCAATACGATGGTGAACCAAGCCAGACGGATTGGCGGTCGTCCAAAATGCCCCATATCTGCATAGAGTGCTTCCCCACCTGTAACTGTTAGAATCACCGCGCCCATGGTCAAAAAGGCAACTAAGGGTTGATGAAAAATAAAGTTAATCGCCCAGTGTGGACTCAGCATCATCAAGATATAAGGGGTCTGGCTAATACTATGAATACCAATCAAACCAATTGAAATAAACCACGTTAATGTAATTGGACCAAAGAGTTTCCCCATTGTTCCTGTTCCATGACGTTGTACGAGGAATAATGCTGTAAGTATCCCAATGGCTAAAGGAACAATCCATTTATTAAACATCGGCGTGGCAATGCTGAGACCTTCAATTGCCGAAAGAACTGAAATCGCTGGGGTAATGATTCCGTCACCAAAGAATAATGATGCACCTATGAAACCAATGGCGATCAGGAATATTTTTTTATTGTCTGCTATTCGTGTTGAACGGAGGTTCAATGCCAGCAATGACATGATCCCGCCTTCACCATTGTTATCTGCACGCATGATCATGGTGACGTATTTGAAGCTAATCGTCAGCATCATGCACCAAAAAATGAGCGACAGCACTCCAAGTACTGTCGCTTCTGTTATGGCAATATGTGCGGCGAGGAAGCATTGTCGAAGTGCGTACAATGGACTTGTACCAATATCTCCAAATACGACCCCGAGTGCTGCGAGCGTAATCGCAGGAAGCGCAGCTTTTTTTGCAGTACTTTGCATAAATTCGTCTTCAAATATTAGACATTATTTTGGCGAATCATATCACCGAAAAAAAAAATTTGCTTTAAATCAATTGTTGCTTGGCATAAATCCTTTTTTTGGTTATCATCCCACGCCTTGGTGAGGTGTCCGAGTGGCTGAAGGAGCACGCCTGGAAAGTGTGTAAACGTTTGCGCGTTTCGAGGGTTCGAATCCCTCTCTCACCGCCAGATATCATTATCATGTAGCCACATGATGTGTTAAAAGGTTTAAATCTAAAGGGTTTAAGCCTTTTTTTACGCCTACATGTTATGAAGCAATCTCATAATCTTCTCATATTTTTGGCGGCACATTTGACGGTATCTGCTCGCAGATGATGATCAAAATGACTCATTAAAAACACGATTATCAATTATATTTTCAATCATCCCATTCTTTTAAAATTGCCTTACTTTCCTTCTTCAAATCATGATTCTCAGATAAACAATTGCGTTGCCATTTCACTTTAAAATCTTCAATCGCTTTTTGTCGTGATAATGGAATCTTATAAATTGGAACACGCTTTGCATCTTCAATCATTGCTTTTAATAACTGAGCTTCTTGCTCAGTTAACGCTTCTGGATTGAGATCAATATCATCTAGAGATAAACCACTTTGTCTCAGCTGTATCAGTGTTTCAGAAGTATCATCAACCAACTGACATGCTTTCGGAGTTTCTGCATGGACGAAAGAAATCAACAAAAATAAAATACTCGTACTTATGATTCTCAACATTTGTCATTCTTCAATCTTGTTCTTTTCAGTTCATCTTTATACGACATTCCCAATATTTTTTGAAGTAAATAGATACATCTCCACAGATCATAAATTGCAAGTGACTATTTCAATTCAAACTTTCTTGAATTAGTATCAAGAGAAAAGAAACTTCCAGCCATCAGCAAGGAGGAAATTAAACATAAAATAATAATCAAATACATATAGATGAAATATTCACTCAACAAAATAATCAAGCAATATCAATTCGCGACTCAAGCAAGTTAAGAGCATAAAACTGCTATTCGGGAGTGACAATGAATAACAGCACCAATTATGTAAGACAAGTGAAAAATGCTAAACGTGGTGGATACACCCCTACAATTGCCAAGGATGTAAATAAACATAAAATTCAAAAAGCGATCCGGTTAATTGAGCAATGGAGAAAACTCGCAGATGAACTTAAACCCCAAATGCAAATTGATATGGCGATTACCTTAGAAGAATGCGCGCAAGATTTAGATCTTATTTTAAGGAGTAAATAGATTTTCTTCTGACGTGAAAAGTTCGCACTTCCTATAAACTCATACATTTAAAATACCAACACAAGGCTTACTTTTAGGTAAGCCTTTTTAATGAAAATACTGTTCAAACATTTTTAATATCGTCATGAAAATTTATTGCTGATCCAAAAGTAAACTCATATTTGTTTAAATTAAACTTAATCCTTATGTTAATAAATCTAAAACAAAGTGAATTGATTAAAATAAATTAATCTTGAATAGATTTTATTTAATATATATTAATAATACAAAATCAATATAAATCAGATGTTTAATTAATAACAAATAAAAATGAGAAAATAATCACATTTTTTAAAAATAATTTGAATTTATCTGTTTACACATCATTCCAACTTTGATAAAAATAATGCATACAAAGTCACATTAAGAAAAAATATTATGAAAAATTTACATAAAATACTATTCGGAGCTTTAATTTTTGCAAACGGTGCTTTTTTTTCAGTTTCAAGCTTTGCAGAAACTTCAACAGCGGCTCAAGCCAGTTCAGCAGACTGCCACACATTTGCATGGAATCTAGAAGCAGCTCAAAAAGGAAATATTGAAGCACAATATGATTTAGGCATGATGTACTTCAATGGTGACCAAGTTAAACAAGATCACGCTCTAGCGATGCAATGGCTAACTTCTGCTGCACAGCAAAATAATATCAAAGCACAATATCGTTTAGCGATGGTTGCAGAGATGGGGATTCACAGCACAAAGAATGCCACTGAAGCATTTAACTGGCACTTAAAAGCTGCGAATCAAGGCTATACCAAAGCACAGTACAAAGTTGCAGATGCGTACCAAACTGGCACAGGTGTTGCACAAGATCAAGTAAAAGCACAAGAATGGTTTAAACATGCAGCCAATCAAGGTAATACACTTGCTCAAGTGGCTTTGAAAAACTAATTTCATTTTTGTGAGTGATTAAAACCTCCAGTTAATCACTCACTTTTTATTCTGTAATTTTAATGATAGCAATGAATAACAGATGTTGTGCAATAATAAAATCACACTCTAAATCTTGAAGAATATGGATACGCGAAAAAGTCATCCGCAACAGTTTGCGGCACGAACCAGTCGTGGTGCAAGATATACAAGTTAATGTAAGACTCCACCTAGCAAGCTTCAAAACAATTTTAAAAGATACTTTTCTTTTTGAAGTGCATAACATCAATAAATAATAAAGAAAATTTAATTGCTTATTTTTTGGCTTGCAAACTTACAAAAATTCTGTAAAATTCTCGCCACGTTGCCGGCATAGCTCAGTTGGTAGAGCAACTGACTTGTAATCAGTAGGTCCACAGTTCGAATCCGTGTGCCGGCACCATTTTATACTTAGCCTCGCTTTTTAGTGAGGCTTTGTTGTATTTAATGCCTATGATTTGAATAATATAAAGTTTCAAAAACTGATTTAAAGAATAAAGATGAAGCTATATTTTCACTGCACTGATTTGGACATATTTCACCAAACCATCATCAATCAAGGCTTGACATAATTTTGCAGTCATTGCGATTTTGAATTGATCCAGTCCACGCTTCCCTTTTGGTTGCGAAGCAATATAACGACTAAAACCAGCCAAGACGTTTACTGAAAAATCCTGAATTTGTACTTGCTCAAAACCTAATTGCTCAATCCATTGTTGCAATTGAGTTTGGTTTTTTAAATTTTCAAATTTTACATCTGCGGCTTTTAGTAAGCCCCGATATTTTAACTTTTGTTTTGAATTTAAAACGTGATCTGACCACATTAGATAATGAAAACCCAAACGTCCTTTTGAATTTAAAACAGGGTGCACTGAATGTAGAAATGAATTTAAATCGCTGTGATATGCAGCATCTATACACATCACGACATCAAAAGGCTGCCTAAACAAAATTTCATTTAAATTTAAAAATGATTGATGATGAATTGCTGTGATTTGCGGAAGTATTTTTTGAATATTTGAAATACATTGTTGTTGTAATTCGACTGCTTCTAAATCTTGAATATGATAATGATCTAGCCAATAGCGTAGACTTGCACCCTGCCCACAACCTAAATCTAAAACACGATCGCTGCGCTTTAATTGTACAGACTGTGCCAAATGCTCTGCCAATTGCATACAGGCTTGCGGATAAGATGATGTTGCATCATCCCAATAACCTAAATTGGTCCAAGCACATTCAGCAGTATCACCCAATATTTTTGCATTGATTGCATATTTATGTTGTGGCAGTTTTTGCTGAAGTGCTCGAATCCATTTCATGGTGTTCAGAATAGATGATTAAGGAGTTCTCTTAATACCCTAACTGTGGTGCAACTTCAACATTTGGTTTCATTCCAACGAAAGGTAGTGGTGCACCAAAAATCTCAGCAATATGCATTGCAGAAGTTACTGCTGATTCAAGGATTGGTAAACCATCACACGACCATGAACCACAATAAAACACTTTACGATTTGGCGCTTTATGACGTTGCTGCAACTCTTTATTTAAAGCAACAGTTTCACGATCAACCACAGCACGAGTTAATGAAACAGTAGAAATCACTTTTTTCGGATCAATTTCAGTCACAGGGCGCCAAGTTTGGAAGACTGGTGATTTACCCACTAGACTTGGTTCGATCGAATTCAACCACACTGTAAATTGTTGCTTGGTAAATTTACGATCCATCATATAACTCAGTACTGCCCAATCCTTACGATTTGGTGGCATCACGGTTGAATCGGTATGCATCACCAATTCACCTTGCTCGAATTTGAACTTTTGCAATAACGTAATATCTTCAGCAAATTGATCTTTATTTAAAAACTGATCTAATTTATTGGTTGGTGTAGCAACAACCACACGGTCAAACTGAAATGTTTCACCTTGTGCATTTTCAACCAATACACCGTCACCTTGTTCTTCAACTTTAGTAATTTCCGAACCACTATGAATATCAATTCCTTCAACTAATTTATCGACAAATGCAGGTGTGCCACCGTGTAGACGTAATAGCGCATCACCATCTGTCAATTGTCTAAGGAAAATTAAAAGTGGTTTTGCAGGCCATTCACCGATAGTTTTTGGATCACAAGTACAGATTGTATAAAGTACAGGCATCACTGCACCATGCCAAAATACTTCTTCAATTTCATTATTATTTATAAAATCAGCAAGGGTAATATCTTGATTTTTTGACTTAAAATATTGATGAACGGCTGTTTTTAACTGCAACATCCCTTTCACTAAACGCCAACCGTATTGTTTAATCCCTTTACGGTTATTGATGATCGGAAAGTTTCCAATACGTGTACGAGAGGTCGTTAACCACGTTTCAGTTTTGTCTTCAAACAACCAACTACATGCCATGAAAGTACGCACTGGAAAGGTTTTGATTCCAAGATGAGTCGCTAGGCTTAAGGTATTTTTCCATAAATGTGGATTCATCACACGCAATGGCGCATCAATCAATCCACCTTCAAATGCGATACTATGACTATCCATACCACGACCAGGTAATGCTTCGAAGATGGTAATGTTATGACCCGCATCTTTCAAAATTCTTGCGGTCGCCAGTCCCGCCATACCACTACCAATCACTGCAATATTCAAAGTTATTATCCGTGCGTAACCATTTTTTTTATTATGAGCTATAGCCGAATAAATCACGGTATTAAAAAGTTCCAGTTTTAACTTTTTTTTGTTGAATTTTTTTGGTCAAAATTGCAAATTGGCTGTAACGTTTATATTTCCGAGCTTTTATTCTAATTAAGTGTTTTCTGTAGTTCCTATATTTCAGTTTTATTTCTATCTATATAAAAAATTCTGTTAAAAACAGCAGGATAAATTAACTATTTTTTAAAAAAGCTATTTACAAAGGTTAGTTTCTTATTTATTATTCAAACCATAAAAACGAGAATTAAATCACATAATAAACAAAAACATTAAATTATAACAATATGAACAATAACATTAACTACAGCATAAAAGGGATCTCTATTGTGTGGAATAGAGATCCCTTTTTTTACTTTGAAACTTCATTGAAACATAAAAAAATTACATATTTTTAAATGCATAATATTTAAAAAACTTTTTATAATTAATGTATATAAATTAACCATAAAAATAATTACGTGCTTTACATCACATTTCTAATTCACTATTATGCATCCACAAACGATAACTAGATCACAAGAATATCATCTATAAAACTAGAACTACAGCGAATAAAGAGCCTCTATCGTGTGGGATAGAGGCTCTTTTTTTTATGACCAAAACATTCACTGATGTTATTTAGCAAATAATACTGGACACTCTGTAATCAATAAAATTACTCAACCTCTACGGCAATTTCACCAAACTTTCCATTATTAAAATCATCAAAAGCTTGGATGATTTCATCTTTGCTATTCATCACAAATGGACCATAACCTTGGATCGGTTCATTTAGTGGTTTACCTGTAAGCACAAGGAACTTGGCATTTTGTACCGCTTCGACTTGTACATGTGCTTCACCATCTTTGCCAAAAATGACGACCGAATGATCTAGCACCTGTTGAGTACCGTTCAGCAATAATTCACCTTCCAATAAAACGATCAAACTGGTGTGATCAATTGGAACATGAAAATGAGCTTGATGACCTGCTTTGAGCACAACATCCCACACGTTGATTGGACTGAAAGTATTTGCTGGACCTTGCTGTTCAGCATATTTCCCTGCAATTACACGTAGATAACCAGCCTCATCATCAAATTTAATCACTGGGATTTGTATCGCTTCAATGGCTTGATACTTCGGTGCAGTCATTTTATCACTTGCAGGCAGGTTGACCCACAGCTGTACCATTTCAAACAATCCACCCTGTTCAGCAAATTCACTTGAATGGAATTCTTCATGAACTAAACCTGAACCTGCCGTCATCCATTGCACATCACCTGTTTTGATTGTGCCACCACCACCATGTGAGTCTTTGTGTGTCACTTCCCCTTTATAGGCAAGGGTCACTGTTTCAAAACCACGATGTGGATGTGAACCTACACCATGTTGTGCTGTGGTCGGATCAAAATGATACGGTGCTGCATAATCCAGCAATAAAAATGGACTAATGGTTTGCCCTAAACGATCATAAGAAAATAGATTTTTCACAGGAAAACCATCACCAACCCAGTGCATCTGTTGATTGCGATATACACCTACAACTTTTTTCATTATTTCTCTCCGATCACGAAGTTTTAACTTATTTATATCTTAGCTGTTTTAAGCTATTTAATAAGAGTCTAAGTTGATACTGTGCTTTCTATTAATAGGATAATGAGCGTTGAAATGTATGCTGAATTTAAACAAAAAAATCCAGAAACTGAGTTCTAGATTTTTCTTTTACATCTGTCAATCTAAACTTAGATTTTACCGATCAGGTCAATGGATGGTGCAAGTGTTGCATCGCCTTCTTTCCATTTTGCAGGGCAAACTTCACCAGGGTGCGCATAAACATATTGTGCAGCTTTCACTTTACGAAGAAGCTCTTGCGCATCACGACCAATACCACCTGCATTGATTTCAATGATCTGGATTTTACCTTCTGGGTCAATCACGAAAGTTCCACGATCAGCCAGACCGTCAGCTTCAATCAGCACTTCAAAGTTTTTCGCTAGCGTCCAAGTTGGATCGCCAACCATGGTGTACTGAATCTTTTTGATTTCTTCAGAACTATCATGCCATGCTTTATGAGTGAAATGAGTATCTGTGGACACTGAATAAATTTCTACACCCATTTTCTGAAATTCTGCATAGTTATCTGCAAGATCGCCTAATTCAGTTGGGCAAACAAATGTAAAATCAGCAGGATAGAAAAATACAACTGACCATTTACCTGTCATGTCTTTTTCAGACACTTCGATAAATTCACCATTTTTGTACGCTGTTGCATTAAACGGTTTGACTTCAGTATTGATTAAACTCATTTGGTATTCCTTCAATTGGTTTCAGGGATTGCTTATCTGTGAAACTAGAATACGAAACTCTTTAAAATAGGTAAAACAGTAGTTTTTTATAAAATTAATCGAAAAATTAGATTAATAAATTCTTTTAACTTTTACTTTTCAATTGATGATGCCGATCATTCCACACTCGAAAATTCCACCAAGCTTCTCCATGCCGAATCTGCCAATGCCGTTTTATAATGCTGTGGTGAAGTTTTAACCTGATGCGATAACCATGCGCGGCAATAACTTTCCGTTGCACCAATCACTAAGGACAGCAACAATTCATTGGGAATATTTTGCAGGTTTTGATGGTCATGAAATTTTTGAACCAAATTCATTAAATAATGATTACGTTGTTGATTCTTTTGCTTTAATTCAGCTGTATCGTCCTGACGTTTTACCATCGCACTCGATAGATATAAAAAGCGTGCAAAATCAGGGAAATCCGTCACCCAGTCAATATAACTATGCACAATGGCTTTAATCGCATCCTCTAAGGACTGGACTTCAAGTAAAGCCTGTTCACGGCGTTGCGCTTGATCATCTAAGGCAGAAAAATACAATGCCTGAACAATGCCTTCTTTATTTTTAAAATGGTGATAAATCGCACCGACACTGGTTTCTGCACGTTCACGGATCATTTCGATATTGGTCGTTTCAATGCCATGATTTAAAAAACAATCCAGTGCTTCATTCAAAATAATACGCTTTAATTCAGCACGGCGACCACTGTAGATTCGTTCTAACAACACCAAATTATTCATGATTCAACCCGTGTATTTTCATCCATAAATGCCTTCGATTGACTCTCAAGTACAAAGAACTCCATTTTTTCGCCATTAACAGAATATTATTCTGTATTAGAATTATATTCTGATTTATTCAAACAGGAAAGAACAATGAGCCAAGCACTAAAATTATGGAACAGTTTTAAAAATAAACCCGCAGGAAAATGGACATTTTCAAAATTAATTTGTTTTAAAGCGCCATACTTCAACAGTATTTCGCCTGTCTTTGAACAACTGAAAGAAAATTATTGTGAAATTAAAATCAAAAAGCATCGTGCTGTGCTGAATCACATTGGAACGGTGCATGCGATTGCAATGTGTAATATGGCAGAGCTTGCAGGTGGAACCATGACCGATGCAACCGTGCCATCATCGCATCGTTGGATTCCAAAAGGCATGACCGTGGAATATTTAAAGAAAGCAGAAACTGATTTGGTGGCGATTGCCACGCCTGTAAATGCTGATTTTCAATGGTCGGAAGGCAGTGATTATTTGGTCAATGTTGATGTCAAAGATACAGCCAATGAAACCGTGTTCAGAGCGGTGATCACGATGTGGGTGTCAGCGAAGCCAAAAAAATAAGAAAATAATAAGCACAATAAAAACAGATGCGCATACCGTTCCCGTATGCGCACCCATCATAAAAAATGATTTAAGATTTTGCTTCGCAGATGTATTGATACAGTGCCTCGTCTTCTGGAGTTTCTAAATTCATCGGCTCAAAATAAACAGGCATAGTTCCATCTTGATCAATGGCAATACCATTTGGCTTAAAGCGCTGACTCATCTCATAAGCACGGGTCTGCTCAGCGCAATTGATTAAATGTATAGCTTGAATATAACCTTTGGGTTCAATTTTCAAAGAGGGTACGCCATAGGTATAAACATATTTATAAGCAAACCTTTTCGCTTGCGGGTATTCAGCTGAAACTGCTTCTTTTCCAGTAAAGCGTTGTACCAATGTTTTGCCATATTCGCCTTGGTGAATCAGCACCCACGGTGATGATTTTTTCGGTGTCTGTGCCTGTTGCTTCGTTTTCGGCTCAGCTGCTGCATAGGCAGAAACACACAATAGTACAACGCCCATAGCTTGCTTCAACATGACTTATCCCCATTAAAATATTGTTATTTATTCGTTATATACTAAATCTTGAGTAACCGCTTGTTTTTCTTTTGGTTAATTGAACCAATAAAAAAACCTCTGCGTTCACAAAGAGTTTTGGATGACGATCTACCGTTTTAATTCAAATTAGAACGGATATAAAGACCATATTAGTGAAAAACTTTTTATTATCAAATATATAAATATATTTTGTTTATTTTCCATAATTTATACTGAAAGATCTCACCAAAAGTAAAATTTATCATTTTTGATTATTTCAATTTTTCCATGTGCTTTTAAGCTTTGTTGGCTATAATTTTGGATAAGGTTTAAATAAAAATGTAATTTACATAATTAATATTTTTCATTCTTCGTTGACTACATAATATTCAAATAATCTTAAAAAAAGTTGTTAGCGAATGGATGAAAACAACAAATGGGCAAATATAAAATTTTTAAAATAAAAATTATTAAAGATTGGGAAAGTGAAGACTGGGATGTCTATAATGAAAGAACGTCTCTGTCAAGACTTATGGTTTACAAAGGCTGGCCATATTCACTCACACCTAGAGATGGTATTGGTGGGCAGTTTTCATATATTTTGACTGCTGAAATTGTAGAGTTCTTAAAAACACATTCGATTACAGAGTCTGAGCTACAACTTGGCTTATCAAATAGTATTGTCGCAAAATTTAGGTGGACTATTGGCATTCAAAATAAATTCATATACCGCAATGATCAATGGCTGATTGAGCATCAAGATGAACTTCTGCATGATAGCCTTGAAACACTAAAAACAAAGTACGGCTTAAAACGTTCATAGGTGTATCAGCATAAAAAATGGTTAGCTGAATTGATTGATATACCTACCAAAAAAATAATGAGAAAAAGCCCAGCGGATGATCTGCAAGAACAATGGTATCAAAAACATAAGGCAGACATAACACAAATGAGTGTGATAGATATTTCTTCACAATTTAATATCAGTCCTTATCTCGCAAAAAAAGTCTATAACCGAATTCGAGAAGAACTCGGTGAGTCAACTTTTTCAGAACAATTTAAAAACGAAAAACAAAGTCAATTTCAATGGTTGCTTGATCATCAAGATGAATTACTCAATCAGAATAAATCTGTCAAAGAAATTGCTCAAGACTTTGAAAAGACCTCTGGGCAAATCTTACGGGCAAGAGCCAAATTACGAGAAATATTAAAAATACCCAAAGTAAAAGATCAAAATCAAACATGGCTGCTGGCAAATCAAGAAATTTTACTTAACTCAAAACTGAGTAAGGAAGCAACTGCTATAGGATTAGGTATTGAATCTAGCCAAGTTTATAGAAAAAGAGGTGAATTAAAAAAGCTGCTTAAAATTCCACACCATAATGATCTAGTTCAGGCATGGCGTTTAGACAATCAAGAAATACTGCTTTCTTTACATTTAACAATACCAGAAATTGCAAAAAGGCTTGATCGCAGCGAGAAATACATCATTAAAAACAGGATGATATTGAGACGTTTCTTAGAGATGACTAAGCAAGATCAAGTTAGGTCTTGGTTAGTAGAACATCAGGCTGAATTAGAAACATGGAGCACTGAAAAAATTCAAGAGAAATATAGCATTGGGCAACATATGATTCAAAGATATCGTAAACTTTTAATCCAGATGAAACAAAATGAAAACGAATAGCATTTGAGCATAACCACTCATTCTGTTAATGTTTTCTAATTAATAATAAGGTCATAATAACAATATTAGATAATATTTTTGGCATTTTAGATAAGTTAGGCTTCGGAACACAAAAACGTGCTATAAGCGCTCAATTTTCAAATTCACAGCTTAATTCTCAAATTATGTTACAACGTATTGATGGCTATCATGGCATCAATGAAGGCTTATCTGCTGAACTCATTTGTCTATCAACCAATCCATTCATAGAGTTGAAGCAATTTATTGGCTGCCAAGTAGTAGTAGACCAAGTGACTGATTCAGGTCAATTGTTTAGAACCACTGGGATTATTACAGGAGCATCACAAGGACAATCAGATGGTGCTTTGAGTCTATACCGTTTGACCATGCAAGATCCAACAAGCTTATGGCATAAACGACGTAATAGCCGTGTGTTTATGAATAAGAGCGTTCCTGAGATTTTTGAAGTGATCTTCAAAGAATGGCAGTCTAAATCTCCATTATTTGCTTCAAGTTTAAAATTAGATACCAGTGGTTTAACCAAGAATTATGATATTCGTCCATTCTCTATGCAATCCAACGAGAGTGACTATACATATTTAACTCGTATTTTGCGTGAAGAATCAATTAATTGGTTGGTTGATGAAGCTAATTATATTGTTTCGAGCAATAGTCAAAGTATTGAGCCACAAAAACTAAGACTTATAGATGACAATGCGCAATACAAAGCGATTGAACGCAGAACCATACGCTATCATAGATCGAATGCCGTAGAAAAATACGACAGCATCACCAGTTTTATTGCTCAACGTAGCCTTCAACCTACTGCCATTCACGTACAACGCTGGCAAGCAGACCAACTCAGCCAAGAAGATGGTAGTGGTTCGGTACTCAGTAAACATAAACATAGCTCAAATCGAGATAACGAAAGTTTAAGTTTAGAACAAGCTTGGAATGTGTCACCCGCTTGGATCAGTGATCTTAAAGGTGAAGACCAAGTAACAAAATCAGGCAATAGCCAACTCGAAAAACTCAACACACAACTAAATCAATACCAAGCATTACAAGCCAAATACTTCACTGCACAAAGCAGTGTCCGTGATACTCAAGTGGGTTATTGGTTTCAGCTTATCGATCATCCTGAACTTGAGAAAAATCATAGTTCGGGAGATAAAGAGTTTCTCATACTGAATAAGCACTTTTACAATCAGAATAATATTCCCAAAGATATGAAGGATCAATTGGAAAAGTTGCTCATACTCAGTCATTGGGATACCAGTAAGGACCGTGATCAAGAACGTCAAGCCAATGAATTAATGGTAGTACGAAGAAGTATTACTGTAGTTCCTGAATATGATCCTTTAGTACACCGCCCTGTTGCTCATGTGCAACGTGCTAAAGTCACAACGGATGGAGAGGAAATCCATGTGGATGAATGGGGGCGAATTAAAGTTCGTTTCTTATTTACCCGTACAGATGATCATAGTCATGATGGTGGTGCAGGCTCAAATGACAACGATACCGACTCCGCTTGGGTCGATGTACTCACTCCTTGGGCAGGTGAAGGTTATGGCGCACGATTCTTACCACGCAAAGATGAATTGGTTGTGATTGACTTCTTTGATGGCAATATTGACCGTCCATTCGTAACGGGACGTATTCATGAAGCACAACGCAATCCGACTAAGTTCGATATCAAAGGTCAACTTCCTGATACCAAAAAGCTCAGTGGTATCCGATCAAAAGAGGTGGATGGTGAAGGGTTTAACCAACTCCGCTTTGACGATACCACTGGACAAATCAGTACCCAACTTCATAGTAGTCATGGTGCAACACAGCTTAACCTTGGTAATTTAAGCCATCCTAAAGAAAAAGCTGAGAGCGATGGTCGTGGTGAAGGGTTTGAGTTAAGGACAGATCAGTGGGGTGGGATTCGTGCACCTAAAGGTATTTTAATTACGACTGAAATAGCATCAAATGCAAGTGGAAGTCACCTTGATCGAAAAAATTTACAAAAGAATATTGAAAAGTCTCTAGGCATAAATACTACGATTAAGAATGCAGCTAAAGGACACCAAACAACTGAGCCTGAATTAGAGCTTCAAGAGTCTTTAAAATCAGAATTGCCCAATTGGAATGAGTCTGACACAACACCATTTATTGCCATCGATGCTAAAGATTCTATTATCCTTGATGCAGATAAAGGGATTGTTGCTCAAGCTAAACAAAATATTGATATCAGCACTGAACGTAATGTTCAAATCTTTTCTGGAAAAGGTTTCCTTGCCAATGTTCTTGATAAGATTTCTTTGTTTGCTAAAGCAGCTGGTATCAAAATTAAAGCTGGGCAAGGTCCAGTAGAAATTGAAGCTCAAGCCGATTCAATGAAAATAGCCTCTCAGGAACTGATGCATGTTTATGCGATTAATGATTTTGTGAAAGTAGAAAGTGGCAAAGGAATTTTATTAGCTTCTGGTGGGGGCTATATCAAAATTGAAGGTGGCAATATAGATATCGTTTGTCCAGGTACAATTAGCCTCAAAGCTGGACAAGTAAAAGTAATGCCAGGTAGTAATTTAAGTACTGATCTAGCAGCAATGCCAAAACTTCAAATGGATTATGATGAGCAATTCGTTATTCGTAACAAAGTTGGTGCGACAATGCCTAATACTAAATATCGTATCAAGACAGGTGATGGGAAAATTATAGAGGGTGTAACAGATTCTGAAGGAAAGACTGAAAAAGTTACTGGTATGTCTATGACAAAGGCTATTTTGACAATATTAGGCTAAACTTATGATTGAAAAACTAAAATATACCATATTTACAATGGTTATAGCTGTGTCTAGTTGCTCATGGGCAGATTCTACAAATAAGGAAGGTAATGAAGTGATTAATATAAATAAAAAAAAGACTTGGTGTATAGGTCGTTACTCAGTTGAGCTTCCCTCAGAAGCAAATTTTTATGAACAACTTGATAATTATGACTCTTTTAAAATAGAAACATTAAGTAGGAAAGCTTCAAGATCTGATTTTGACCAAATTGTAGAAAAAACACTAAAAATATACACAATTGATGATGCCGAGATCCTCAAAAATTTTCCAGTAATACAAGAGTCAAATGGTTCAATTAGTAAAATTATTTTAGGAAACCTAGATAGTTCAATTTCTAAAGTAGTTCATGTTAGAGCTTTTGTTTTAGATAAAGGCTATTTATTTTCAATTGAAGGGCAATATTCACCAAAGTTTGAAAATGAAAGTAAAGAAGCAATCCAAAATTTAGTTAAAAATTTAAAAATGCGTCAAGATAATATCATTCCCAAAGAAAAGGGTTTTTGCATTAAAAATGGATTTATTCATGATAGTGGTCAAAAGTATCGTTATACGTCACAACGCTTAATGATGTGCGCTGCAAAAACAGAAGACTTCGACTTGGGAGATTCTATGCAGCTAACTTATAAAAGTCCTCTGCCATTTGATTCGGTGTCTTAAAATTTAGGCTTTTTTGAATTCTACTCTGATTATAAAATAGCTCTATATATTTTGTAATATCCGATTTGGCTTCTTCCCTTGTTTTATAGTGACGATGGTGAACCAACTCGTTTTTGAGTATGCCCCAGAAGCTCTCAATAGGTGCATTATCGTAGCAGTCTCCTTTTTTGCTCATTGAACCCTGAAATTCATATTTTTCAATCATATTTTGATATACATGACTGCAATATTGACTGCCTCTGTCCGAATGAACAATTAAGCCTTGAGATGGCTTATGATTGCGACTCGCCATACTTACTGCATCGCAAACGAGATCTGCTGTCATCCGTTCACTTAAGCTATAACCAACCACTTGTTTGCTATAAAGGTCTTTTAAAGCAGCTAAATATAGCCAACCTTCAGCCGTCCATATGTACGTAATATCACTTACCCATGCAACATTTGGAGCAGTTACTGCAAAGTTTTGATCTAATAAATTATTGTAAACAGAACGATTATGATCGCTATTTGTTGTCCTTTTAAAGCGCTTATGACGCTTACAGTACAACTGATTTAGCTTTTTAATACAACGGACTGCATACTCACTGATTTGAATGCCTTGTGACTGTAAGTGCCTTGTTAAGCGAATATGACCATAACTTTTTTGAGTTTCTTGATGGGCTATTTTGACTAGAATTGTCTGCTGGTTTCTTAAGACAACTCTTTTACTCATGCCTCGTTTCAGCCAGTCATAAAATCTTGAAACTGAAACTTTTAGCAGTCTAGCCATCATCGTTGTTGGATATGTGCTTTTGTGCTCTTTCATATAAGCGTACCTTACTGATTTTCCTTGGCAAAGTACGCTGCTGCTTTTTTTTAGGAATCCTCTTTCCATTTCAGCAGTTTTGAGTTGCTGTTTGAGTTTTTTATTTTCTTCGAGTAAAGCAACGAGATCAGGTGAATATTGCTGTGTGCCTGCTAATGTTCCAGCTTTTGCTTTGTTGTACCAATTTGACAAAGTTTGCATGGAAATACCTAGTTGTCTTGCAGTTTCCGAAACATTGCCTTTATTTTCTTCAATCTGTTTTATTGCTTCAGCTTTAAATTCTGCTGTATAAAATTTTTGCTTTTTGCTCATGGTAAACTCCTGATGAGTACATTTAGTTTACCAAGTTAAAGCCTCCGTTTTTATCAGCATACATCAGCTTTTATCTTTGATCCTTTGCTCTATATCAATTCCAAGCATATCTAATAATACATATAACAATTCGATATCTTCTAATATTGACGCTATTGAATTAACTTTTTGCCCAGAATTTCTTAAATGAATGATTGAGTAAAGATTTGGATAAGTTAAAGGGAAACCATCACTATTCACAAGAATAGCAAATCTTTCTCCAACATGACCTACAAATCGTTTAACAGTTATCATAATCTTAACAAAAACTCTAAGTATGAAATATAACAATATCATAATAAAAAAAGTTTACAGAATTATTTCTAACTCTATAAACTTTTCTTGTAACTAATTCTAAATAAATAATAATTTCATAAATTTTACAAAACTATATCTTTAGGGTGTGTCAAAACGGAAGGTCATCATCTAAATCTGCTGGTGCTGCCGCTGGTTTAGGCGACTGGAAACCTTGATTGACATTGTTTCCAGCATTGCCATAACCACCTTGGTTGTTATTTCCATAGCCGCCTTGGTTTCCACCCTGATTGCCATAACCACCTTGGTTGCCTTGATTATTGTTGTTGAAACGCGGTTGGTTATAACCACCGTTTTCACCACCCTCACCACCTTGCTGACGGTTAGAGTCTAACATTTGCATTTGCTCACCACGAATTTCTGTGGTGTAACGCTCTTGACCATTTTGGTCAGTCCATTGGCGAGTACGCAAAGAACCTTCAATATACACTTTCGAGCCTTTACGTAGATATTGCTGTGCAATTTCACCTAAACGGTTATGTAATACGATACGATGCCATTCTGTTTGTTCTTTTCTTTCGCCCGTATTTTTATCTGTCCAAGATTCACTTGTCGCAATTGAAAATTGAGTGAGAGAGCCCCCATTAGGGAAAGTTTTAGTCTCAGGATCACGACCTAAAGTACCAACCAAAATGACTTTATTTACACCACGCATTAGACGTTATCTTCCTATTCGATTCTATGTTTTACTTTATAAGAGTTATGTTTAAATGGCTACCTCTTTCCCGAACAAGTGCGTTAAATGTTGTCGCCCAGCATCATCAATCTGCTGTTTATCAACCTTTATATAAGCCACTTGTTGTTCAGACATCACCACGACCTCTTCAATACCATGAATTGCTAATAATTGAGAAGTCCAATCATCGGTTTGTTTATTCTCAGGTAATCGCAACACGATTGATGTTAAATATCGTGGTTGAGCCAGCCCAAAACTAATGAGCAGCCAAATTATAGCAATTGCTGATAAAACACTCCAACCCATTGTTGTATTATTAAGCAAAATTAATTGCCCACCGAGTGTTCCACCGAAAAAAGCACCTAAGAATTGAGCACTTGCATTGACACCCATTGCCGTAGCTTTCGATTGAATCGGTGCGGCTTTAGACAACCAAGATGGCAATAATGCTTCCATCACGTTAAAGGCAATGAAAAATAAACCTAGTCCTAACAATAAGATATATTTAGATTCAAAACCAAAAATCAAAATAATTAAACCGACAATGATCCCCGCAATCGCTGTCAGGAAAATACTGCGCATTTTGCGATATTTTTCAGCAAGAATAATACTTGGGAATGCAAAGAACAGACTGATCACTAATAAGGGCAAATACACAATACCGTGTTTTGATAGTGGAATACCTGCAAAATTAATCAATTGTGATGGGACATAGACAAACATCGCAGTCAGCAATAAATGCAATGAAAATACCGACACATGCAGACGATTTAGATCCCCCATTTTCAAAACTTGCTTGAGTTGGTTGAGATAACCTTGATTAAAATTCTTATGGTGACGTGTGGTTTTCGGCACGAGGAATAAGCTTACAATCGCCAATAAGCCCATAATGGTCGTTACCCAGAATAATCCTGAGATGCCTACTAAACTGGTGAGCCAAGGTCCTAAGCTAAAAGCAACAGTAAAAGATAAACCAATACTCATGCCCATGACTGCCATGGCTTTGGTTCGGTTTTCTTCACGGGTGACATCGGCAAGCAATGCCATCACAACTGCGGATACAGCCCCTGCCCCTGCAATTGCACGACCAATGATGACACCATAAATGGTTTCCGACATTGCCGCGATTGCACCACCTAAAGCAAATAGTAATAAACCAAAGACGATCAGCGGTTTTCGGCTAAAACGGTCTGCCCAAAGACTAAACGGAATTTGCAAAATAGCTTGGCTTAGACCATAAACACCGACAGCCAAACCGATTAAGGCAGGTGTAGCATATTGATACGACTGCCCTGCTACAGCAAAGACAGGAATAATCATGAACAACCCCAACATGCGTAAAGCAAAAATACTACTTAAAGCAAAGGTCGAGCGGCGTTCTAAAGGATTCATCATATCTACTGGCTTATCAAAACTGGCGAGCTAATCTTTAGCCACATCATCGCATATTGTGGCAACTTTGTGAAAACATTGAGCATAAAAAAGAGCACTTTCAAAGTGCTCTCTATTGTAATCATTTTTCTTAAAAATGGATGAATCCTATTTCTGAAAAATAATCGTGCTAATCCTAGCCTTTCTGTTCAATGCGTTTGTTATATTGAATCGAAGCAATCACTGCCCAAACAATAAATGCTACACCGATCAAACCTGTCACAACTTCTGGTACATGTAGACCAGTACCACTTGCAAGCATGATAAATGCCAAAGCACCAATCGCATAATGCGCACCATGTTCTAGATAGATATAAGCATCCAATGTACCTTTATCGACAAGATAAATCGTCATCGAACGAACAAACATCGCACCAATCGCTAAACCCAGCATGATGATCACAACATCGGAAGTAATCGCAAAAGCACCAATTACCCCATCAAAACTAAATGATGCATCGAGCACTTCGAGGTAAATAAAACCACCAATACCCGCTTTAATAATACCTGTCGGTGCGCCATTGGCATCATGCCCGACTGCATTACCATTTTCATCCACCTCAGGCTCACCACCCAACATGTGACTCAGTACTTGTACACCTACATAGACCACGATACCCCAGATTCCTGCCATCACGACAACCAAACGGCTTTCTTCTGCAATATTTGCAGCCATGATCAACAATCCAATCAAAGCAAGGAAGACTGACATCGCAGGAACGTTTGCAAGATTTGCCAAACGCTTTTCTAACCATCTAAACCAGTGTGTATCTTTACCTTCATCCAAGAAGAAGTTTAAGAATACCAATAGTAAGAATGAACCACCGAAAGCGGCGATTTCAGCATGGTGTGCCATTAACTTGGCTGAATATTCAATTGGATTATTCAATGCCATGCGCACAACGTCCATCATGCCCATGTCTGCTGTTACAGCCACGATCACGACAGGGAAAACCAAACGCATACCAAAAACAGCGATAAGAATACCCACTGTTAAAAAGATCATTTTCCAAAAATGATCCCAGTTACGTAGTACAGACGCATTCACAACAGCATTGTCAAAAGATAAAGACACTTCCATGACTGCGAGAATCGCTGTAATGGTAAGCGCTGTAATCATCGCTTGGATACCTGCTTCAGGATGATGTGCAAAGCCCCAATATGCGGCAAGCCCTAAGCATATGATTGAAAATATGATTGAGAAACCAAAATGTTTCATCATGAGAATTAACCTACGGAAAATAGTTTTTTAAATCGATCAAACTGAAATAAAAATTGAGTTTTTAATGCGCTCATTATGACGACTTTTTCACACTTTTCCAAAACACTTCGTATGATTTTTTGAATTATCATTTTTATCCAAATTTCTTTTCATATCTTGTGCCTCAATCTATTGCTATATTCTCTTCACGACAGAATTTTATTGTGATTGGATCTCTTCTATGTCTTTTTCTCAAGACGTTTGGCAACGTAATCTTGCCTTATACCAAAAAACCCTCGCCCTACCATTTAATCAGGAACTTGCCAGTGGTTCATTAAGCAAAGAAGCTTTTTGTCACTACGTGATTCAAGATGCACATTATTTGGTGGCTTATGGACGTGCTTTAGCCGTCTGTGGCGCAAAGGCCTTTGAAGCGGATGATATTATTCAATTCACCCAAGGTGCTAAAGAAGCCATTGTGGTTGAACGTAGTCTACATGATGGTTTCATGAAAGATTTTGGCATCAGTAAAGATGATTTTGAAAATACGCCTTTAACTTTGGCATGCCATCATTACACGTCATTTTTAACTGCAACAGCATGGTCTGAAAGTTACCCTGTGGTACTGGCTTCATTGCTTCCATGTTTTTGGATTTATGCAGAAGTGGGCAAAGATATTGTCAGCAAATCCGTTGCCAATAACCCTTACCAAGCATGGGTCGATACCTACTCAGGTGAAGAATTTAATGAAGCGGTGAAAAATGTTTTAGCGACGATTGATCGTATTGCGGAACGTTGTGATGCAGACACGATTGAGAAAATGCACAAGGCTTATACCAAAGGTGCTGAACTGGAATGGTTATTCTGGGATGGTGCGTATAATCAAAGACAATGGTTAGGTTTAGATCAATAATCTAAACCCTCTCAATCTTCTTATCAAACAGAAGATTGAGAGGGTAAGTAAAATGTAAGAATTACAATAAATTCACAACCAATAAGGCAACCAAAGCAGGTAATGCCTGAATATATAAAATCTTTTTACTCGCTGTCACAGCACCATAAATCCCAGCGACCAATACACAGCCTAAAAAGAAATTCGCCAATTGAATAGCAAACGGTGCAGATGCACATAAAGACCAAATTAAACCTGCTGCTAGAAAACCATTATATAAACCTTGGTTTTGTGCCAAGACTTTGGTCAATTTGGCTTTTTCCAAACTATTACCAAAAGCTTTCATTCCCATCGGTTTGTCCCACAGAAACATCTCTAGAACCAAGAAGTAAATGTGTAGCACTGCTATGAATCCGATTAGTATATTGCCAATCATACTCCGCTCACCTTTATCATTTTTGCATTATCTGGATAAGGCTAAAATTAGCATATAAATTTAACTTTTTAATTCTTAAATAATGACTTTAACGTTGTCAAAATAAAATATCACCAAACCCTTTTTGATGATATTTCATGAAAATAATTAACCCGAAATCAGTTGATATAACCAAGGTAAAGCTGTTGCAAGCAGAATACTGACTGCTAAACCGAACATCAATTTCATCGCGTCTTTACTAACATTACGAGAAGTTCGATATTTATTCACTTCATTCAAATGCATCGCCATGGCAAATTCACGCCCTGCCAATAAGCCTAAGAACACCCAAGTGGTACTCATCGGAATATTACTAAGCTCTTTAAAGACCAATAAAATCGTCGCATACATGAAGTCAATAATTGTGGCTGAGCGGACATCTTGCACCCCAGTTTTAGTGTCAATAATATTTTGAATCGCACCACCACGCTGATAAAACACCACACCCAATAAAATCACAAATACGCTGATCGCAAAAAGCATAAACCATAAAGGCACGGCGCGAGGAACATAGACAAAAATATTGGCAAGATCTTGAATCAGCCACTGACTCCATAAAAAACCTGTCGCCACCCATTGGATGGCAATCCATGCTTTCGGTGTCGGCTGATGCCGTGTTTCACTAAAATAAATCGTGACTTTTTTGACCACAAAACGATAAATAATGATCGCTGCGATAAATGCAACCGCGTAACCCATCATTGACTTGGTCAGCATTGCGCTCAAGCTACTCGGAGAGAAAATCGTGAGCACTAAGAACGTGGTACTGACAGGAATACCATAGCGTGTCAAAAACAGCAGAATCAGTGGCGGAATCACATACAACCATGTCATTCCTTCTTTGGGAAATGGAATGGTTTCTAGACGACCATAGGACGCGTCACCCACGCCTGATACCCACCAACCATACATTAAGACAACTGTTAAAATGGTACTGGTGTACAGCCAAAGCATCCACCAAGGGCGATGTGCATTGGAAGAAATAAACGTTCCTAAAGTCTGTGGAACATCATTACCCACAATAGAATAAGCAGCTAGACAGAAGCCAATGATCATTAAAACATCAATGCTCATGATGCCAAACCTCTATTTAGACACATAAAAAAGCCGTCTTTCATTAGATAAAGTGTGCGATATTATTCCACTTTTCATATTTTAAACATGCTTAATTATTCGTATCCTATAAAATTAAAAACAGGAGTCACATTGGACTCCTGTTAAATATTTGATAAATGAATAAAAATTATTCTTTAAGCGGATCTTTTTGCTTCAACCACTTATCTAATATTCACTTGATAGACTGCTGTTGTACCACTAACTTCATTTCCAACGATCAGCAATGGTTTCGCATTTGGCGAATCTTTGGCAGCAACAAAAGTTAAGCCTTCTGGACCCAAATCACTCTTTTCGATCAAGCGCTGCTTCCCATCTTTATCCAAAATCGGTTGCCCTTTGGCATCGGTATAGACCTGATCTTGCTTAAAAGTACGATCATTAAAATATTGAATAAACGCAGGTTTTTGAGGATTGCTAATATCATAAACCATGATGCCACTTTGACGTTCTAAGCCAATAAATACAAAAGTCTTTTTGCCAATTTTACCAATCGTGATTCCCTCAGGCTCAGGCCCTTTATTATCACTACGATCATCCAAAGCTGGCGCTTCATGGTCGCTGTTAAAATAATTTGGGAATAATTCAGCAACTTTACGTTCTAGTTCACTGCCAGAGTCCCAGACCAATTTTCCTTGCGCATCCCAAATGCTAAATGATCGTGCACCATAGGCATAAAGCTTGTTATATGTCAGTAAACCATTGGCATCCAGTTTAGGAGAACCATCTGCATTGGTCTCATACCCCATATTCCATGCAATATTTAAACGTCCAAGTTGCGCATCATCACGGCATAATGCTGGATCGGTTGCTGTCGCACCACAATATGCAAATACAGTTGGATCCAGTTTCGCACCTTTTGCACCGATGGCAATTTGTTGTAAATGTGCAGGATAATCACCCTTGCTATTAAAACCTTTGACGTTAAATAAGTGCTTCATACGAATGGCTTCGACATAGCCTTTACTGCTATTTCCTGCAAAATAAGCAGTTTCATCTGCCAGCCATTCACGCGAATCACCTTCATTGGCTGTGACTAAATACGTTGAACCATTGGCTTGATAATGTGAAATTGCATCAGGCTGATACATGCCCTGCACACCTTGCCATGCTTGGATATTGATTTTCTTATCTTTGTCACTCACATCTAAGGCATTATTTGCAAGACCATGATCTTTATAGCCTAATGCAAAAATATCGGTCACTTTTTTTGCGCCAATATCAATTTTAGCAATCGCATTATTTTCTTGTAAGCTTACCCATGCAGTCTTACCATCATCACTAATGGTAATGTATTCAGGCTCTAAATCTTGAGCAACTGTCGCATTTGGTCCAAAAATTCGCACACCTGATTGAATCAAAGCTGCCTTTTTATCATTCCACGCTTTAAAGTCTGCAACAACTGCGGTCGGTTTGGTGATGTCTGATACATTAATAATGCTGATTGAACCTTCTGGATCGACACTATAGTCATTATTGGGTTCAGCCTCGTTCGCAACCAAAACCGTCTTTGCATCTGGGCTGAACGTGAGCATGTCAGGCAATGCACCAACTTCTACTTTGCTGATAAATTTCAAATCTTTGGCACTAAAAAATGCCACGATACCTTTATCTGTTTTGGTTTTCGCTTGAACCGCTAAAGCAACAATACCGTTTTTCACTGCAACAGAATTTACTTCAGAATCAGCAAGTTGATCCCGTGCTGAGAGTTCACCGATATGTACGGGCGCTTCAGGTTTCGTGGCATCCAAGACATCGACCAAACCTTTTTTGGCATTGACTACAAAAATGCGTTTTGTCGATGCATCAAAAGCTGGAATTTCTGCTGCACTTTCCGCAAATATGCCTGTTTCATAACGACCAATACGACTTAGGCTGATACTTTCAGGTGTTGCCTCTTCAACCACTGGCGGCGTGATTACCGCTGTGTCATTGTTATCATCATTACATCCAACCAACCCCAGTGTAAGCATTGCAACACACAATGCAGAAATTTTGAATTTCATGTTTTACCTAATATTTGCTTAAATTTTGACTAATTTATTAAGCTTAGGTGTAAACTTAATGACATTCATATGTCAGTTTTATTGCAAAAAATTGACCATTACTGTGATCAAAGCGCAACACAAAGCATCAGACTTTTGTTTTAAAATATCACCAATCACCCAAAACTTTCGCCTATATGACTGCCGCACCCACGCATTTAAAGTTACAGCCTGAATTTTATTTATTGGTTTTTTTGGTGTCGATCGGCTTTTTTATGCAAGGTTTAGACACCACCATTATCAATACAGCATTACCTGCAATGGCAACGAGCTTGCAAGAAGACCCGCTCAAAATGCATGGTGTGGTGATTAGCTATGTTTTGGCTGTGGCTGCCTGTATTCCTTTAAGTGGATGGTTTTCAGATCGTTTTGGTGTCCGTAATACTTTTTTTGCTGCCATCGTCATTTTCACTACAGCATCTATCGGTTGTGCATTATCTAACAGTTTTAATACTTTAATCATATTTCGTGTCCTACAAGGGATTGGTGGTGCATTTCTCTTGCCTGTCGGGCGTTTGGCCATGCTGAGAATTATTCCCCGTGAACAGTTTTTATCAGCAATGAGTACCATGAGCCTTGCGGGCTTACTTGGTCCATTGGCGGGTCCTATTCTTGGTGGATGGTTAGTTGAATATGCCTCATGGCATTGGATTTTTTTAATTAATGTTCCGATCGGGCTACTTGGGATGTTGGTCACATTTAAAGCCATGCCAAATGTCACTGAATCTTCAGTAAAATCATTTGATTTAAGTGGTTTTGTGCTTTTAGCCATTGCAATGATTGGGATGGCTTTAGGGATTGAAAATATTGCCAGCACTGAAGTTTCAAAATCGCTGAGTATAGGTTTACTGATCTCAGGGTTCATTGCCGCTTTAATCTATGCTTATCATGCGCATACGCATCAAAATGCCTTATTTCGTAGTCGCTTATTTAAAAATAAAATCTATTCAATTGGTGTTTTAGGCAACTTTTTCGCGCGCTTTGGCAGTAATGCTGTACCTTTTCTTTTACCGCTGATGCTACAAGTTGCGTTTAATATGGAGCCCTTTATGACAGGTGTGATGTTGACACCAATCGTGATCGGTTCATTGGTTTCTAAACCGATTATTCGACCAATTTTGCAACGCACAGGCTATCGTTCAATTTTAATTGTAAATACCTTATTGATCGGGTTGTGTATTGCCAGTTTTGCTTTACACACAGCGGACACACCAACATGGCTCAGAACATTGCATTTCTTTGTCTTTGGGGTAATTAACTCACTTCAATTCGTCGCCATGAATACATTTACACTCAAAGATTTACCGCAACAAGATGCCAGTAGTGGCAATAGTTTCTTGTCGATGATCATGATGTTGTCAATGAGTATCGGGATTGCAGTTGCAGGGACTTTACTGAATGCTTTCACAAATTACTTCAATCAAGCACATATTACCCAAGCATTCCATTACACGCTGATTTGTTTAGGTTTAATGAATATCGTAACCATGATTATTTTTCTACAAATTCCCAAGAATTTTAAGGATTAAAGGCTTCAAAATAACTTAGATAAAATAAACTAAATAAAGTGACTAAATAAAGAATAAGGAAACACAACATGATCATTCCCAAATATTGGGCTGAAGCAAAAATAACAATTCAGCATGAAGAAAAACAAATAACCATTAAACGCTTTGGATGGTCAGATCTGAGTATGGAAGATGCTCAAATGCATGCTGAAGCTCGCAAAACTGAAGCCATTGAGAAGCTTAAGTCTCGCCAAGATGTCCGAAAATCTGATCATAAAATTCCTTACAATAGTAGTGAAGGACTTCCTATACGTGAAGAAATCATAGACCAACAAGATGATGTGATTATCACGCGTAATTCTTATGGTGCGCTTTGTCTAAATACACCTGATGTACTCTTTGCAGATATTGATTTTAATGATACACCAAGTCGACAATTATATTTTTCAGGCTTATTTGCACTCTTTTTGTTCTGCGCTGTGAGCGCATTATTATTCAAATCATGGATTGTACTTGGTATAGGTATACTGTTTTCTATCATGATCAGTCGACAAACCGCTGAAAAGTTATTAGAGATTCAACATCGATTTATTGCCAACCCTGAGCAACAGGGCTTAGCACTCATTCGTAGTTTCTCTCAAAGCCATCCAACATGGCATTTACGTGTCTATCGGACACCAAAAGGCTTTCGTGTTTTAGTGATGCATAAAATATTTGACCCAAGAGGTGAGGAAGCTCAACAGCTTTTCAACGCATTACAAGCCGATCCGAATTATGTGCGCATGTGTAAAAACCAAAATTGTTTCCGCGCAAGGATTAGCCCTAAACCGTGGAGAATCGGTGTCGAAGCATTGCGTTCAGGTGTTTGGCCTGTTCAAGAAGATCGTTTACTCGACCGAGAAATTTGGATCACAAAATATCAGTCACTTGCTCAGAAATATGCTTCATGTAAGTTTATAGAACAATTGGGTAGTCAATTGGCGCATCCCAAGGCAAAACACGTACAATCGATACATGACCAATACTGCAATGCGAACCTTAACTTAGAAATCGCATAACATGCGTACAGGATTATCTTGTGAAACATTCAGCCAAAACCGCCAAATTCACCCGTACTCGTTTCACGTTAATCATCACGGGACTGTGCAGTGTAATTGGTTTGGCAATGTTGTATGTTAATATTGCTTCTGCTGAACCTTATCCAATCAAAGGCTTCGATGTGTCACACCATCAGGGCGATATTGATTGGAAAAAAATCTCTCCGCAGCAATATCAATTTGTTTATCTCAAAGCCACAGAAGGTGGTGACTATCAAGATGATAAATTTCAAGACTATTGGTTAGAAGCACGTGAGCGTGGCATGCGCGTTGGTGCGTATCACTTCTTCCGTTTATGCCGTGATGGCGATATTCAAGCACAAAATTTTATCAAAACTGTCCCGATCAAAACCAATGCACTGCCCCCTGTCATCGACTTGGAATATGATAGCAATTGCATCAATACATTCACCAAAGAACAGTTGCTCAAACAGATCAAATCTATGCATGACCAATTGCAAACGCATTATGCCAAACAACCAATTTTCTATACTTCTAAAATGTTTTATAACATGGTGTTAATCGGTGAATTTAAAGACACCCCGATTTGGATTCGTGAATATAAAGAACAACCTGATTTAAAAGATGGACGTCCGTGGACTTTCTGGCAACGCACCAATCAAGGCAAAATTTCAGGTATCAATAAAAATGTCGATTTGAATGTGTTTCATGGTGATGAAAAACAATGGAAACAGTTTTTAGAAAATAATCATGTGATTCAAACAGAAAAATCTGCAAAGCCATAAAATCGTCGAATAAATATGCTACCGTGATAGCCAATAAAATAAAAAGATGCGAATCACGGATGAAGCTTAAAAAGATCGTCACCATTTCAATTTCACTGATTATATTTCTAGTGATTGCAACACTGACGTTTTTACTACAACCCTCAGGACATATCCAAAAAATTCAGAAATGGATTTATCAACCTGAGCTAAGCCCATCTGAAAATAATCAAAACAATAGTCAAAATCATCCAGATAAAAAACAACTCACAGTTAGATTCTTTGGAGTTTCTACCCTGTTATTTGATGATGGACAAACCCAGATTTTGATTGATGGATTCTTTACTCGTCCCTCACTCACACAAACCTTATTGAAACCCGTGCAAAGTGATCCAAAACTACTTACACAAACCATTAAAGACTACGATTTAAAACGCGTACAAGCCGTATTCACCTCACATTCTCACTATGATCATGCGCTCGATATCGCTGAACTCGGCAAGCAATTACCCATTAAAATCATCGGTTCAGAAAGCACAATGAATATTGCACGAGGTGGGAATGTTGCAGAACAACAGCTTCAACTCATTTCCCCTTTGCAAACAATGCTATTTGGTGAATTTAAGGTCACAGCTATTCCATCTCAACATACCCCACCTACTGCCGTAAATAATGATCTCGGCGAAGTCATTACACATCCATTAAAACAACCTGCGCGTTTTTCTGAATTTAAAGAAGGACACAGTTTTGATTATTTGATTGAACATCAAGGTTATAAAGTCTTGGTCAAAGCCAGCACAGGGGTCATACCAAACCAATTAAATAATATCCATATCGATACACTCTTTTTAGGCATTGCCCAACTATCACGCCAAACACCTGAATACCAACAGCAATATTTAAAACAGACCATTGGAACAATAAAACCCAAAACCGTCATTCCAATACATTGGGATAATTTCTGGGAACCGCTACCGCTGACTCAGCCTTTGGAATTTTTACCTTATCTTGCAGATAATACTCAAAAAAGTATGCAAACTTTGATCCACTACGCGGAACAACAACATGCCAAAGTGGTCATCTTGACACAACCTGTCGCTTACCCTTTGCAAAACTAGAATTTCTACAGGGAAAATGAGTGAGGTCTGTTAGAATCATCTTACAGCGCTATAACACTGTGTGATTCATGAGAAAAATCATTCATATTGATATGGACGCGTTCTATGCCTCAGTAGAACTGCGTGATCGCCCCGACTTAAAACATTTACCTGTGGTGATTTCCTCACATCACCCTCGGGCAGTGATTGCTGCTGCATCCTATCCTGCACGACAGTTTGGACTCCGTTCTGCTATGTCGATGGGACAAGCCAAGAAACTTTGCCCGCAAGTGGTGGTGATTGAACCTAATTTTGATAAATACCGTGAGGTATCACAGCAGATTCATGAGATTTTTCAACAATACACACCGCTGATTGAACCACTTTCTTTAGATGAAGCTTACTTAGACGTCACGGAAAATTTGAAGAATATCCCCAGTGCGACAGAAGTGGCTGAATGTATTCGTGCAGATATTTTCAAAGTGACAGGCTTAACCGCATCCGCAGGGGTTGCCCCAAATAAGTTTCTCGCCAAAGTTGCCTCAGATTGGAATAAACCGAATGGTATCTGCATCATTAAACCCAGTCAGGTTCAGCATTTTATTCATGATTTACCATTGAAAAAAATCCCTGGCGTGGGCAAAGTCACCCAAGAAAAATTAACCAGTTTAAATCTACAAACATTGGGGGATTTACAGCAGATTGATGAAAATGTACTGATTCACCATTTTGGAAAATACGGCAAACAATTGTTTCTATATGCGCAAGGGGTTGATGAACGACCTGTTCAAGCTGAACGACAACGTCAACAAATTTCTAAGGAAACCACTTTTGATGATGATCTGACCCTCGAACAATGCTCAGGCTATTGGGACACGCTAATTGAACGAGTCTGGCTCAGTTTAGATAAAAAACAAATGTCTGCACGTGGTGTCACGGTCAAACTGAAATTGAAGAACTTTCAAGTGTTACAACACAGTAAAAGCTTTAAAACGGCTTTGAAATCTCAACAAGAAATGGTGCAAGTCATTCAAATTTTGTTAAATGAAATGCAAATTCCCAGTCATTTTCAATTCCGTTTGATCGGCGTCGGTTTATACCAACTCGCAGAACAGCAAGATGAGTCACAACTGTCTTTGTGGTGATCCTACATTTATCTAAATTTTATTTTCATTATAAATCATACCTTTCTTGATTCGCCTTGATGAGAATTCAACTTACTTAGCCATTTAGGTTGTGCAAATAAAATGTAATTTCCAAATAAAATTAAAAATACGCCGATACATGACAATGTATACCAATGATAATTTTCCCAAATTGTTGAAATACTGAGTGCAACCAATGGAAATAATAATGTGCTATATGCTGCCTTGCCTGCCCCAATGCGTCCAATCAAAATAAAATACAGAGTAAAGCCAATGATGGTTCCAAAGATACTCAAATAACCTAAAGCAAATAAGCCTTGTAGCGTGATAGTCGGGAAAAAATCTTGCTGGGTTATCAAGCCAATCAAAAGCATCGTCACACTTCCATACAACATGCCATAAGCATTGGTACTCAAAACATCAAGCCCTCTTTTTTGGTGTCGAATACTGATCATATTCCCTAATGAAAATCCATAGGTTCCCAACATGCATAAACCAATTCCAAGCAGAATTTTTGAATTTAAATGAGCCGTAAAAAGATCATGCCAAAATAATGCAACAATTCCTGCAAGTCCCAAAATGGAGGCAGGTATAAAATAGAAAGATATTTTCTGTTGGAAAAATAATTTATTGTTAAATGCGTTAAATAAAATAGCCATAGAAAAAATGACGGATTCTAGCCCACTATTGATATATGCGACTGCGCTATAAAAACAAATAAAATTGAATCCAAAAATGCAAAGACCTTGCAATGCACAAAATAAATGATCCCAGAGATTCAAAGCCTTAAGTTTTTTAGTGAGCAATAAGCCGATAAAAATAATCATTGCAGCGATCAAGAAGCGCCAGAACACACCAATGACTGGGCTAAACTGACCATGTTGTAATTTAATCGCAATCCATGTGGTTCCCCAAATGATGACCACTGAAAAATACAACAAAACATTCATAAACTTTCTCGAAGATGCGCTAAGAGTTTTAGTTTGCTTGCTTGAGCAAAAACTCTCCATCATATTCTTGTGGTCACTTTCACAATCTTGCTATTTTCTTTGCTTATTTTTGTTTATTGTGAAAACAGTCGCTAAAATCTAACCAAACAGATTGTTGTCATAATCATTTTAAGACCATGTGATGATATGAAATACAAAACGCTTGAAATACTACAACTGCACAATGCCCAACTGATTGACACAGTTCATATCGGTTCAGGGATGCAAATGGCTGCATGGTCAAATCAAAAAGATAATGTCAGCGTTTGTAGTAATCATCACACCTTAAGCCTTTATATTCGAGGTGGCTATGAAAGTTATCGAAAGACTTCTACAGGTTGGAGAAATGGTGGTGCACCAGATCGATTTTGTCTAATGCCACAAGGCTTAGAATCGACTTGGGATGTCCGAGATCACTTAAGTTTTGTGCATTTATATTATACAGATCAGCACTTAAAAAATATTGCTGTGAAAATATGGGATAAAGAACCCTCTCAGATTCAACTAAACGAAAAAGACTTTATTCAGGACCCATTGGTCAGTGCGACTTATCGTCATTTTTTATTAAATGGACAGTGGCAAGATCAAGAAAATCAATTACAGTTTAGTTCAGCAGCCAATCTATTATTGAACCATTTAATTCAAAATTACAGTAGTGTTCAATGGAGACTTCCCTATGTTTCGGGTGGTTTAGCACCACACATTTTAAGGACTGTTTTGGAATGGATCGAACAACATTTACATCTATCAATCAGTATTGCAGATCTTGCTCATCAAGCAAATCTGAGTGAATACCATTTTGCTCATATGTTTAAGCAATCTACAGGACAATCACCACATCAATATGTATTACACACACGCCTAAAAAGAGCCCATGAATTGATTTTAAATAGTCATTTAGAACTAATCGAAATTGCTTTAAGTTGTGGATTTAGTTCAGCAAGTCACTTCAGCACACGATTTAAACAGCATTTTGGCTATATACCGTCTCAATTACGTAAATAAATTTAATGCGATATACCTTTTATTTTGCCTCTTCTATTTTTTCTAAAAATTTCTGAATGATTTGAGTTAATTGATTAGCATGAGTAAAAGCTAAATCATGTTGCCCATTTTCAATCACATGCAGTTCTGAAATCACAATCTTGCCATGTAAATATTGCCCCACTGCCACGGGGCTAATCGGATCAGCATCACCCCAAATCAATAACACAGGACAGTCAATTTTATAAAGCTGTTCATCTAAAAAGATGTGCGGACGAACGAACCAATCAGGCACAGAGAAGTTTAGTTGATAATCCTCTCTCCAATCCGCCACATCAAATGGGCTTAAGTCGATACCACCTGATGTCGCGACCAAGACTACAGCTTCAATCAATTCTGGCTTTTGCAATGCCGCTTGCACCGCAAAAATTCCACCCATTGATTGCGCAATGATGACTGAGGGTTGTTGAATTTGATCTAGAACATAACTCTGCAAATCTTTGAAATTGTGTACATCGACATGATCGGGATAACCACCAAAACTGGGATAAGCGATTACTGTCTTTTCTCCAGTCACAACGAGTTTTTCTGCAACAGGGCGCCAAAATTCAGTATTTCCAGATGCACCAGGTAAAAAGATCAAATTCATTGGGTACTAAAAACCACTTTTTGCTTTAGCATTTTGAAATGCGGGACGCTGTTGAATACGGTCAGCATATTCTTTTAATAAGGGATATTTCCCTGCCACACGCTCTTGCAAAGCGACGATCGGAAAACTCATTTGAATATCTGCAAAAGAAAAATCCCCTGCAAAATAATCATGTTTGGTTAAATGACTTTCTAAGAATGGAATGTGATCTGCCAAACGAGGATTAATAAATCCTGCTTTTAAGCCTTCAGTAATCTTCTTTGCAACAGGTTTAATAATAAAAGGCACATGCTTGGGTACATTGCTCAATACCAAGTTAAACACCAATAAAGGCATCAAAGAACCTTCTGCATAGTGCATCCAATAATTGTATTGCATCAGATCTTTGGGTTCGTGAGGTTTGAATTTATTTTCAGTGTCATAAGTGTTTTGTAAATAATCCAAAATCACCGCAGATTCAGCAATAACCAAATCACCATCGGTTAATACGGGCGCTTTACCTAAAGGATGAATCTGTTTGAGTTCAGGTGGCGCAGCAAAAGTCGGTAAGCGTTTATAATATTTGACTTGATATTCGACACCTAACTCTTCCAACGCCCACAAAATCCTCAGAGAACGTGACTGTTCCAAATGATGTAACGTAATCATTGTTATTGCCTCTATTATTTTGCATTGACTATAAGCGATTATGATAAAAAAAGGCATCTTGTTTTTACAAAATGCCTTTTCATTGAATATAGAAAATCAAATAATTGACGTATTAATTTCCACACTACGCAACAAAGTTTTGGTCACAGGTGTTTTCTGACAAATATCCAAAACCTTCTGATGTAATTCTTCAGTTAAAGGTTGAGCAAATGACAAACGACGTTCGATCCATTCCTGACCTTCTTTATTGGCATTAAAATCTGCTTTAACTTGAAACTCACCCAAATCAAAACCTTTGTGTTCCGCATACATACGCAAGGTAATCATGGTACAAGAAATCAAGCCTGAACAAATAAAATCATACGGTGCTAAACCTTTGTCCTGCCCACCAAAAGATTCAGGTTTATCGGTAATCAAATGATGCTTACCACTGCTTACCTCTCCAGACCACGGTTCAGGCAAGCTTTTTACTTGAGCTTGTGCAATAACAGCCATATTATTTTCCTTATCTGAATTCATTATTTAAATGAGCGATGTAAATGACTTACTTCGATGGACGCATTTTTTCAGGGAATGCTGGAGCTTCTAAACGTGCACCCTCATAATCAGGAATCGTGCCAAAACGTGCATCGTGATTGATCCATTGCTCAGTCGCAATTTTCAATTCTTCCTGAGTACGACCCACCAAATTCCACCATAGCAAAATTGGGGACTCAAACGGTTCACCACCGATCAACAATAGACGTGAGCCTTGCGGTAACTCCACCTCAATTTGAGAAACACCTGGCTCTAACACCACCATGTTATCGCTATTCAAAGTATGACCATTGACTATCGCATCACCTTCCAATGCAAGGAATCCATATTCATATTTAGGATTTAAAGGAATCACAGATTTGGTCGATTCTTTGGCAAAAAAATCGATCCCAAGTAATTCAGTATGGACTTTGACAGGTGAATGTTTACCCAAAAAATCACCGACTAATACGGTAAATTCAATATTGTCTTTTTCGACAATCGGCAATTCTTGGTAATGATCAAACTGCGGTGCCATATTGATTTTGTCGTCTGGTAAAGCAATCCATAATTGCGCAGCATGCATTTTGGTTTCAGTATTTGGCGCAACCTCAGTATGTGAAATACCATAACCTGCGGTCATTAAATTGACCTGTTTCGGGCGAATGAGTTGCTTAGAACCGATGCTATCGGTATGCATCAATGTGCCTTCAATCATCCATGTAAATGTTTGCAAACCGATATGCGGATGCGGTCCTACATCTAAGCCATCACCTTGTGAAAAGTCCACTGGACCTGCATGATCAAGAAAACACCAAGCGCCGATCATACGCTTTTGGCGACTCGGTAAAGCACGTTTAATGACGGTGCCTTTGCCTATTTCCGCAGCGCGAATAGGAAAATCTTGAATAAATTGATTCACATATTTTTCGCAATCATCTGAATGGGAAAGTTCGGTAAAATTGGTATTGGTCATTTTATTATCCTAAAGTTGTTCATCAGTCTAGGATGTCTATTCAACATCTTTTGTACTTTAATTACTTGAATTGATCATAAAGAATCAATTTGCGTCGAACCATCACTATCTTAATACGCTGAATACCATCTATAGGACAATGATAATTTTGCTTTTTGTTGTAAATCATCAGATAACATTCTGTCAGTACCAGAATAAAGCCATTTCTAAAACCATCAAGTCAAGAGCATCACTCAGTTTTTAAAGTCTCCAAAACCTGATCAATCATATTGTCACGTTCAAGATCAGACAGATCATCAAACTGACCATCCACCAATAAATGGCTTAAACCATGCACCACACTCCATGATTTAACCGCAAGCACTTTGGCTTTGGCGTCATCTACAGACACATTTAAAGTATTGGCAATCGCATATAACATTCCTGTATAAGCCAAATTTGCCATCGCTTTTAAGTTTTCATCGGCTTGGCTCACAGTAAAACGCCCGTACATTAAACGAAACAGTGCAGGATACTGCATGGTAAAAGCAATATATTGTTTACCTGACAAAATAAAACCTTGCCTACTGTCCTCCGAGTTTTGAATCGCCTGACCTTGAAGCGTTAATAATTGTTCAAAGCCATGAATCGCCATGGCAATTAATAATTCTTCTTTATTGGCAAAATGCCGATAAACGGAATTTGCCGACACGCCAATAATTCGGGTCAATTCACGCATACTGAACTCAGTGCCCTGCGAAGACTCCAATAAAATCAAGCCCTGCGTCAATAAAGTTTCACGCAGATTGCCATGATGATAAGTCGTGACCGAATCGTGGATTTTTTTATTCAATGTTGACACCGTAAACATTAATATTATAAATTAAATGTGACTACTGTACACATTGCACAAATTATACGAAACAAGCAATAAAAACTCAAAAAGGATGCAGAATTATGTCAAGTTTCATGAATAACTTAGCCAATAACCGCTTGGCTATGGGAACACTGAATTTCTTTGCCGAACTTGCAAAAAAGCGCATCCCCTATGTGGATGATAACCCCTTTCTCAAAGGTCCTTTTGCACCTGTCGCTGAATCATTTCATCACGATTTCAATGTCATTGGCACGATTCCAAAACAGCTTGATGGTCTCTTTTTACGCATGGGACCGAACCCATTAGAAGTGAAAAATCCTACACTTTATAATTGGTTTATTGGCGATGGTATGGTGCATGGACTACGCCTCAAAGATGGACAAACCTTATGGTGTAAAAGTCGCTATGTCGGCACACATCAGGTTCATGACAAATTAAAACGTCCTCGCATCGAAGGCAATCCACGTGGTGTGGCAGACATTACCAATACCAATATTATTGGTCATGCAGGAAAAATTTGGACCATTGTAGAAGCAGGACCACTTCCTGTTGAAATGGATGCCGAGCTGAACAGTGTCCGTTATCGTTTATTTAATGATGATGAAAAATTTGCATTTTCAGCACATCCACACAAAGACCATGAAACAGGTGAATTACATGCGATTTGCTACGATGCTTTGGTGATGAATCAAATTCATTATCACGTGATTAATCAAGATGGAAAACTGATAAACCGTGTCAGCATTCCTGTACAGCATGGTCCAATGATGCATGACTGTAATATGACCGCAAGTAAAATGGTAATTTTTGATTTGCCGATTACATTCTCAATTTCCAATATCATGCGTGGTGCCGATTTCCCTTATCAGTGGAATGAAAAACATCAAGCAAGAATTGGTTTATTACCTAAAAATGGCAATGCCAAAGACATTCGTTGGTTCAAAGTCGATCCATGCTTTATTTTCCATAGTTGTAATGCTTATGATTTGGAAAATGGTGATGTGATTTTAGATGCTGCGGTGCATGACGAAACCTTTAAAAACACCATTCAAGGTCCATCAGATGGTCAGGTGGTACGTTTTGAACGTTGGCATCTGCAATATGCAACAGGTGAAATTAAGCGTACAGTCATTTCTGCAACACCTCAGGAATTCCCTCGTTTTGATGAGCGTTTGGCAGGTAAATCTTATCGTTATGCTTATACGATTACTTTAGGCGAAGAAGGTATACCGGGCAATCCAACCGATATTCAAGCAAATTATTTGTTAAAACATGATTTAGAATCGAATGAAACCACACAACATTTTTATGGTGAGGGTTATGTGACAGGTGAAGTGATTTTTATTCCAAATTCTGATGCTCATGGCGAAGATGAAGGTTGGTTAATCTCTTATGTACATTCAATCGAATGCAAAAACAGTAAAGTGGTGATTTTGGATGCCAAAGATATTACAAAGGAGCCTGTGGCGATCATTGAACTGCCGACACATATTCCTTTAGGTTTTCATTCCAATTGGGTGAATCAAGCGGACTTAGATGTAAAGTAGGAGAATAAAAAAATATGGAAAATACACTAATCATTCAACAGGGGCGTTGTACATGTGGGCAATCCTCTTTTAGTGTCGATGGTACGCCACTGATTCGATTTATTTGCCACTGTCGTATTTGCCAAGACCTTTATCAAAAGCCTTTTGCCGATGTTGTGATTTTCCCTGAAAATGCGGTCAAATTGCAAACCACTGAATCGGTTGAATTTAAGAAGTTTCGTGCACCACCTGCGGTCAATCGTGGCATTTGTAAGTCCTGTGCAAAACCTGTGTTCGGTGTGATGTGGGTTGCGCCATTTACACGATTTGCATTTGTTCCTGCGATGAATTTAGCAGATTCTTCTCAACTGCCTGAACCTGTAGGACATGTGTTTTATCATCGCCATGTTGAGGAAATGTATGATGGTATGCCGAAAATCAGTGGCTATGTGGCGAGTCAATTGTTTTTATCGCAGAAGATTTGTATGAGCATGGTATTACAGAAATTTTCATCATAATGATCAATAAAAAAGCCTGACATCCTGTCAGGCTTTTTTACGTATTTGATGCTTTGGTCTGACTCCTGTCGAACCTGCACTTCCTTTGCTGTCTTTTATTATTTTTTCTGGAGCATCCTGCTCTCTATGTCCCCATGATAAGAAATTGATGTTGATCTGTATATGCGACAAATCCCTAAATCTTTGTACGCTTAAGCTTACACCGACATGACTCATTGCATCATAAAATTATTTCGTTGGAAGTGATAAATCAACCACCAAAGCAGTAAAACGACGTACTAAAGGTAAGAAAATCATCACGGTGGGAAATGCAACCAACCATGAAAATAGCCAGATTCCCAACCATTGACTAAAAAAGCCATCAAACCAACCGATATTTTTCCATAAATTAAGCATGGAAATTGTGCCACTCATCAGCCCAGAAAGGAGCAATGGCATAATGATACCTGCATACTTGGCAGGAAGTTTTGGGATTCGCCTGATCATCATTGCAGATTTATCTCGCATTCAACTCAGCTCTTTGCTTTACCTGTTGCTTCATATTTTTCATAAACTGTAAAATGGCAGGCTCTAGGTCTTTGAATAGAATATGATCTCTATGCATAAGCATTACTTCTAAAAACAATTTCAAACCAATCGCAAAAGCTTTGGTGGTTTCCTCATCAAAAAAATCAGCTGCAGTTAAACGTTCTACAATTTTAAAAATATCATCATGATTGCCAACATTAAATTCAATGTTTTCATCATAAGTTGATGGATTGCCTTTAGCATCGGCAAGATGCTGAACGGTCACATGGTATTGATGTTGCTTCATATTTATACTCTTTTCATTTCAATGGGATGTATGACCAAATTCAATATCAACCACATCGACATTGAATGACTGAAATACATGTACGAGAGATTCAATCAACGATTCTTTATTCACTTCTGCTAAGGCAGAACATTGAATATTCAAAGCACCCATATCTGACAATTCTGGAACTGCATATTTGGTATCACTTCGACCCTGCTGTTTTTGAATGATTAATCCTGATTTTTCTAAGTCGCACACCACACGGTAAATTGTTGAAAGACTCACTTTTTGCTGTGTTAAATAAAGTTGCTGATAGATTTGCTTTGCTGTTAGCTGTTCATTTCTGTCTAAAAGTACTTTTAAAACAGCAACCCGTGCTTGAGTGACTTTTAAATGTACCTGATGCAATTTCTGTTGGATCTGAATACTCATATTCACCTCAGTTCGTTAAAACATCGTGCTCAACACTATGTTATAAACGCCCGATTTCCACCGCAGCTTGATCTATTTTTTCCGCGATTTGTCGCACCTGTTCAGAGTCAAAATCATTATTTTTCAGCTTTAATCGTAATGCTGTTTTTAAATTTTCCATTGCTCGGTGAATATCAAGAAGTTGATCATTTTCATGAATTTCACGACGTGTTTCTAAGCGCTCTAATAAATGATTAACTTGATCATTTTGTAATTGAAGATGTGTGTTTCCTGCTTCTGTAATGTGATATTGCTTACGATCACCCTCCGTCATCTGTGCTTGAACAAAGCCCATATCTTCTAACCAACTTAATGTTGGATAAATTGTGCCCGCACTTGGGCTATAACCACCACCGACTAAATCACTAATCTCTTTAATAATTTCATAACCATGTTTCGGCTGCTGTGCAATCAAATGAAGAACTAAAAGTTTCATTTTTCCAGACTCAAATAATCGACCACGACGTCCGCCATGTCCTCGTTCTGCATGTTCATGACGTTCAAAGTCATGCGATGAAAACTGGTCTGATTTCATAAGAACTCCACAGCAATGTGATTAATTAATGACAACTAAGACATATCTTAATATATCTTTGAGCAATAAATATTTTACATAATAAGTTTAATATCATGATAAATAATGAATTTTTAATTCAATACTACGATATATCTTAATTCATAAAGATATAAAAAAAGGACGCTTAACGTCCTCATTATTCAACATCAACTTGTTTGAATTATGAATCTAAATACAACATTTTAAGTTGCAAACTCACTCTGCCATTAAATTGATTCTTATCCAATTCATAAACAATATGCACCGTACTTTGAGTTGGATCAAAATTAAATTTATTCAAAGCATTAAAGGCAATTGCATCGACCATTTGACCATTGCCCAAAGCCAACCGTAACTTCAAATGCACATCTTTCAGCCAACGATGTTCAGCAACTTTAAATCGCCCTTCAAACACAGGCGCAGGGAATTTTTGTCCCCAAGGACCCAATGCCTCAAGTGTATCTACCGTTTCAATCTGAAAAGCTTCAGTCGGTAATTCACCATCTGTCCATAAAGTCGCTTGAAACAATTCATCATCCGACTGCGCAATTAGTTCAGTGAACAAGGCTTTAAATTCTTCAAAATGCTGTTTTTGAATGGTTAAACCTGCCGCTGCTACGTGACCACCAAAATGACTGATCAAATGCGGATGTTGTTCGGCAACTTTTTCAATACTGTCACGGATGTGAATCCCATCAATTGAACGTGCTGAACCTTTGATATGAATCCCATCATCATCAGCGGCAAAGACGATACTCGGACGATGAAACTGTTCTTTTAAACGCCCAGCGACAATTCCAATCACGCCTTGATGCCAATGTTGTTCAAACATTACCAAAGCAGCAGGTAGGTTTTCTTGATCAAGCTGTAGGTTTTCCAACTCGGTCAATGCTTCCTGTTTAATTTGGGTTTCAACCTGACGGCGTTCTAAATTCAAATCATTGAGTTGACGTGCAAAAGCATGAGCAGTCTGCATATCAGAAGCCAATAGACATTCAATCCCGATGTCCATGGTATCCATACGCCCTGCGGCATTGATTCGAGGCCCTAAGACAAAACCCAAATCAGAGGCTTTCAACTCTGTAGGATCACGTCCTGCAATATCGAGTAATGCACTGATGCCTGCACGACATTGATTTTGCTGAATCCGTTTTACCCCTGCATCCACAAGGATACGATTGTTATAATCCAAACTTGCGACATCGGCATAGGTACCTAAAGCCACCAAGTCTAAATACTGCGGCATTTTGGCAGTAGATTTACCCAATTTGGCACGATAACTACTTAAATTCGCCAAGAGATAAAATGCAACGCCCACCCCTGCCAAAGCCTTACTCGGAAACTCACAACCCAATTGATTGGGATTCACTACAGCTTCTGCTTTAGGCGTTTCTTTGGTGGTTAAATGGTGATCTGTAATAATGACTTGCATACCATGCGACTGCGCCTGTTCCACACCTGCATGACTGGAAATCCCATTATCCACCGTGATCAATAAATCAGGCTGATACGTTTCAAAGGCTAAGTCTGCAATTTTAGGCGTTAAACCATAACCATATTTAAAACGATCAGGAACGAGATATTGAACATTTGCGCCCATTTCACGCAATGCGAGTATCATCAAAGCGGTACTGGTTGCCCCATCAGCATCATAATCACCGACAATAACGATTTTTTGTTGCTGATCAATCGCTTGATCAATAATATGAATCGCTTGATCTAAGCCTTTCATTTTTGGTGCAAGTAGATATTTTAGCTTTAAATCGAGCTCTTGTTCAGACTGTACACCGCGTCGCGCCAATATTTCGGCAATAAAGGATGACACACCCTGAAAGGTTTCAGGGCGTGATAATAATGGGCGCTGTTTAATTTGAAGTTTTGACATTTTAAATGAATGCTTGGGAATATTTTTAAGGCATTAAACGCTGTAACTTCCAAAAACCATCTGTTTTTTCATAAGTTAAACGATCATGCAAACGGTTTGGACGACCTTGCCAAAACTCATAATAATCAGGCTCTAGACGATAGCCACCCCAGAATTCAGGTTTCGCTAATTCAGCTTTTTCAGCAACTCGGTCATGTAATTCTTGGAAACGTTGTTGTAATAACTCACGACTTTCAATCACACCACTTTGCGGAGTACTAATATGTGCAGCAATTTGGCTATCACGTGGGCGTTTGTGATAATAGTCTGTCGATTCTTCTAAAGAAATTTTCGTCACTTGCCCACTGACACGCACTTGTCGTTCTAATTCTGGCCAATAAAATAAGAGTTCAGCATAAGGATTAGCGGCTAAATCCAAACCTTTTTGACTGTCATAATTGGTATAAAAGTCATAACCTGCTTCTGTCGCACCACGCAGTAATACAGTACGAACATGCGGACGTCCTTGTGCATTGGCAGTCGCCAAAGACATCGCATAGGGTTCATGAAGTTTTGCTTCTAAAGCCAAATTAAACCAATTCAGAAACTGCTCATGTGGTTGCGTATCCACCTGTTCCTCATGTAGTTCACCTTTTTGATAAGTCAGACGAAGCTCACTTAAATCTTTAATCACATCACTCATGAACCTAAACCTTGCATTCTGCTCTTTCATCCAAAGAGGCTAAGGAAAATTGATCAAACAACTTATAAATTAAAAAGATTAGGGTCTGATAACAGACCCTAATTTTATTCTTTATTGAAAATAATAAAGGTCAAAATCATCAAACTGCATTTTTACGTACAGCATCTGCTAAATGATTTGCTAAATCAGTTACTTCTTGCAAATCATCGCCTTCTACCATAACACGGATAATCGGTTCAGTCCCTGATTTACGAATCAAAATTCGTCCACGACCTTTCAGTTGTGCTTCGACTTGATCAAATTCAGCGACCAATGCAGGAATCGAATAAGGGTCAAACATTTCTTCCAAACGGACATTCACCAAGACATTCGGTAGTACTTTAAAGTCTGCAACCAACTCGTCTAAAGCTTTATTTTGCTCAACCATCACTGTCAGTACTTGCAATGCTGCAATAATGGCGTCACCTGTGGTGCTCTTGTCTAAAGTCAAAATATGCCCTGATGGTTCGCCACCCGTCACCCAGTTGTTGTCTTCAAGATTCTGTAATACATAGCGGTCACCCACTTTGGCACGGACAAAAGGCACACCAGCTTTTTCAAGTGCCAATTCGAGTGCCATATTACTCATCACTGTACCGACAATCCCTGCTGGCTTTTGAGAAGCTTGAGTCGCAAGAATATAGAGAATATGGTCACCATCGACCAACTTACCATGACGATCAACTAAAACAACACGATCTGCATCACCATCAAAAGCCACACCAAGGTCAGCCTGATGTTCAATCACTGCTTTTTGTAAATTCTCAGGATGGGTTGAACCACAATCTTTATTGATATTTAAACCATCTGGCTCATTATAAAGTGCAATCACTTTTGCACCCAACTCACGGAATACAGCAGGACCGACGCTATAAGCCGCACCATTGGCACAATCCACCACAATTTTTAAATGGCGTAAATTGAAATGGTATGGGAAAGTTGATTTACAAAATTCGATATAACGACCATTGGCATCTTTAACGCGAACACTTTTACCCAAGTTCGCGGTGTCTTCGATTACGATGTCATTTTCAAGCTCTTTGTTAATGGCTTCTTGAATCGAGTCTGGCAGTTTTTTACCTTCATCTGAGAAGAATTTAATTCCATTATCAAAATATGGATTATGTGAAGCTGAAATCACGATACCTAAGTTGGCATGCAATGCACGGGTCAAATGTGCAATCGCAGGCGTTGGCAATGGACCAAGCAAATGTACATAAACACCTGCAGCATTTAAACCTGCTTGTAATGCTGCTTCTAAAATATACCCTGATAAACGTGTATCTTTACCTAAAACCACAATCGGTTTAGATTTTGGACTAATTTGTTTTAAAACTTTCCCTGCTGCAAACCCTAACTTAAGTGCAAATTCTGGGGTAATTGGGAGTTCACCAAATTTTCCACGAATCCCGTCTGTTCCAAAATAACTCATCTTTTACCCACTTATTATGTGTTACATAACGATTAATTTTTCAATTCAATTACTTTACACCAAAATAAAAAAGCCGTCATAAACTGACGGCTTTTTTCAATAAAAACACTACAAAAGGCTAAGCCATTCGATCATTTAACTAAACACTAAATGAAGCGAAAAGCGTGTAATATTAGCCTACACGGTAGTTTGGCGCTTCTTTGGTAATCGTTACATCATGCACATGTGATTCTTGCATACCCGCAGAGGTAATTTTCACAAATTTCGCATTTTGACGAAGATCTTCGATCGTAGAAGAACCTGTATAACCCATAGATGAACGTAAACCACCCATCATTTGATGCACAATATTGCCCATTGGACCTTTATAAGGCACACGACCTTCAATTCCTTCTGGAACAAGTTTCTCAGCACCCGCTTTAGAGTCTTGGAAATAACGATCCGCAGAACCTGTTGCACCTGCCATCGCACCCAAAGAACCCATACCACGGTAAGCTTTATAGTAACGACCTTGGAAGAATTCAACTTCACCAGGTGCTTCTTCAGTACCCGCCATCAATGAACCGACCATAATCGTACTTGCGCCAGCACCAATCGCTTTCGCCATATCGCCAGAGAAACGAATACCACCATCCGCGATTAAAGGAATTTGATCTTTTAATGCATTGGCAACACTATCAATCGCAGAGATTTGTGGCATACCAATACCAGCTACAATACGTGTTGTACAGATCGAACCAGGACCGATACCTACTTTAACCGCATCTGCACCTGCATCTAATAATGCTAAAGCAGCATCACCAGTTGCAATATTACCGCCGATCACTTGTACTTGTGGGAAGTTTGCTTTTACCCAACGTACACGTTCAATCACACCAGCAGAATGACCATGTGCTGTATCAACAACAATCGCATCTACACCAGCTTCAACCAATGCTTCCACACGGCTTGGAGTTTCCGCACCAGTACCGACTGCAGCACCAACACGTAAACGACCTAATTCATCTTTACAGCTATTTGGATAAAGTTCCGCTTTACGGAAATCCGTTACTGTAATTAAGCCTTTTAGTTCATTATTCGCACCAACAACAATCACTTTTTCAATGCGATTTTTTTGAAGTAATGCTTGGATATTTTCTTTAGATTCATTTTCACGAACAGTCACAAGACGATCTTGCCCTGTCATGATATTGCTGACAGGTTGTTCAAGATTGGTTTCAAAACGTGTATCACGTCCTGTCACAATACCGACAACTTTGCCATCTTTAACAACAGGTACACCACTGATATTGTTTGCTTGAGTAATTGCAATCAATTCACGTACAGTGGTTTCAGGGGTTACAGTGATTGGATCTTTCACCATGCCCGCTTCGAATTTTTTAACACGGCGTACTTCTGCAGCTTGAGCAGCAATATCCATGTTTTTATGTAGAATACCGATACCACCATTTTGCGCCATCGCAATCGCCATACGTGACTCAGTCACAGTATCCATTGCTGCTGAAACCATAGGAATATTCAGTTGAATGCCGCGGGTAAGGCGTGTCTTTAGAGAGACATCTTTTGGAAGGACTGTTGAATAGGCAGGGAGTAATAAGACATCATCAAAGGTTAGGGCTTCTTGAACGATGGTCAACATAACAGGCTCGCTGGTAATTTCCGTGAGCTATTATATACAAATTTCAGTTTAAATTTCATTTTTTATTATCAGGAATTCTTTGATTCTTTATTTTACTTAAATTTTCAGGCGCTTATTCAAAATAATAAATGAATTATAAATGAGTTTTGATAGTACCAAGCCAGATTTATAATTCATCTGAGAACCTAAATACATCAACATTTCTTGGCAATAACCCGAAAAAGAGCATGTTGATGAGGCTCATCTATTCAAATCAACAGACTTGATCAAAATCTTCATCATTACTCGGCAATACAGGTTCAATTTCAATTAATGGAATTAAACCATGTGCAGCACGCGCTTTATTACACTGCGCATCGCCAGCTTGGACTTCTTTACATGAAGAACTACGTTGTTCATACATGGTGCAACTGACCTGTTGCCCGATCTCACCAGATAGCATGACACAACGGGGATTTTTTTGATTGGTTCCTTTCATACATGAATAAACTGGAGTTAATTCTTCGACGACTTCATCAGGCATGATCTCTCCTTCTGCCCAATAAAAAGACACTCGAAAAAAGGCGCAACACGCCCCACAGCTTAAGCACGCATCCTGTGCAGGGATTTGAGACAACATATTTTTAAAATTCTCGTGGTCAAAAAAACCTCTTTCACTTTAATTCAGTAAAAGAGGTTTAAAATAGATTTTGGCGACTTAAATCCTAAAAAAAAATATTCCCAAACACAATATTTTTTAGTGAACTTTTTGTATATTTTATCGCGGATAAGTAAATACGGATTCGTCCATTAAATCTACGCCACATTGTAAATTTTCAATCCAGTCGAGAAATTGATTGATCATATCTTTGCCCACAAATGGCTTACCATGTTGTGGCACAATCATTTCAATATCCATTTGACGAACCATTTTCACCCAAAGGCGAATTACACGGTTAGTACACATATAACGTTGATGGAAACCACGCATCGTCGGAATGTGGGCATTAAAATCATCAATAGGCGTTGAAGCGTCATCTACAATTGATGCCCCCATATCCCCAGAGAATAAAATTTTAGAAATTGGGTCATAAAATTGGAAATTACCCACTGAATGTAAGAAATGCGCAGGAATCACTTTAATTTCAGTTTTCCCCAATGGAATAGAACCACCTTGGTCTGGAAGCTCAATCAAACGCTCCAACCAACCACCTTTCATACGATCACTCATAAATGCTGAGTTTAAATGCGGTAAGAAACGTGCCCACAACTTAGATGCAACCACTTTAGCATCAGTATAGACCAACCAACGTGGCATAGAAGTGATAATGTCAGGATCTTGGTGAGATGCCATCACATAATCTAGGTTTTGTAGACGAGTATATTTATTCAGTTCCATGGTTAAAGGAACATAAGTTAAATCACCACCTGGATCTAAAACAGCAGCACGCTCATTATTTAAGATCAAAAACTGGTTGGCTTGTACGCCTTCTCCTTTAACCAAACTGGTAAAACTGATGCATTTATGTATGCCATCATCATACAAAACCTGCGACGTGGTGCGATCTAAAGCCATTGTGAAAACCCCAAAACCTTTTTTAAAATAAATCTTTACTTATCACTTACAACATATAAGGTTTTCTTTAAAGTTACAATAAATATACAACAGAAGTTGAATAATAATTTGTGTGATTATTCTCAAAAAATAAAAAAACCTTACATTAGGTAAGGTTTTTTAAAGACAATGAAAGGATGGAATAAGTTTTAGAAAAAATAATGTTGTACCAGTGCAGCTACACCAATGATCAAGAAAATCGCAGCGCCAATTTTATGAATCAGGGAAATCGGTAGCTTATCTGCCAATTTATTGCCAATGAATACCGCTGGAGCATTCACCAACATGATCCCAAGCGTAGTTCCTAAAGTCACCCAACCGATACTGTCAAAGCGTGCAGCTAAAGCAACAGTGGCAATTTGGGTTTTATCACCAATTTCCGCAAGGAAAAACAGTACAAAAGTTGCGCCAAAAACTCCATATTTTTGCCATTTATTGATACTTTCGGATTCATCATCTAATTCATCTGGAATCAACATCCATCCAGCCATAGCAATAAAACCAAGCGATACAATCCATAACAAAATAGTAGGGCTCAACACCGTGGTAATCCACTGCCCAAGTACAGCAGAAACACCATGATTGACAACTGTTGCTAAAAAAATAGCAATGAGAATAGGAACAGGTTTACGAAAACGTGCGGCAAGAAGTAATGCGAGTAATTGTGTTTTATCGCCCATTTCGGATAAAGCAACAACCACTAAAGAGATGAGGAAGGCATGTAACATGTCGGAGTCTCTGGCTAGCAATATTTACCGATGACTTATCCCTCCTGCTAGCCAATATGAATAGTCACCTATCCAACGCGGAGTGATAAATCAAAGGTCTTGCCAACAAAACTTTGCCGAAATATTTGAAAAATTCAGCAAAATTGGTTCTTTGCTATGATGACCATGTTCTGTTGAACAATTATGTTGATCATCACCTATTCATTTTTAAAAATGAATAGCGGCTACTCCCCAATGAAGTGTGAGTTTATTTTAAAGAGCATTTGACTTATTTTCAATGACATTTATCCAAAGCACATCAATAAATTCCTGACTACAAAAAAACCCCGCCGTAGCGAGGTTTCATTTCAAACTCAATTTTAACTTAGAGCAAAATATTACGAATATCGGCTAATAGCTTAGTTAATTTATTGGTAAAACGTGCTGCATCCGCACCATTGATCACACGGTGATCGTATGACAATGACAATGGCAACATCAGCTTCGGATCAAAGCCTTCACCATTCCAGACAGGTTGCATGGTTGCAGGTGAAATACCCAAAATCGCTACTTGTGGCCAATTCACTAATGGTGTGAATGCAGTTCCACCAATTGAACCCAAACTGGTAATGGTAAAGTTTGCACCTTGTAAGTCTTTCGGAGAAAGTTTCTTATCACGGGCTTTTTTACTCAGCTCACCGAGTTCAATCGCAATTTGCTTAATTGATTTTTGATCAGGGTTACGTAATACAGGTACGGTCAAACCATCTGGTGTTGCTACTGCAATCCCCATATGGATTTCATTACGCAACAATACTGACTTTTGATCATCCGCCAAGTGCCCTGCAAAATATGGCTCTTCTTTCAGTAGGAAAGCCACTGCTTTAGCAATGAACGCAAGAATCGTTAAGCTAATACCATCTTGTTTAAATTTACCTTTGAGTTCACCACGCCAAGCTTCAAGCTCGGTAATGTCTGCCAAATCAAACTGTGTCACTTGCGGAATGAAATTATTCAATGACAATTGCGGTACAGACACTTGCTGTAAGCGTGTCATTGGCGCAATTTCACTACCACCAAATGCACTAAAGTCTGGTAATGCTGGTAAACCTGCTGCCACTGGTGCAGCTGCTGTTTGTACAGGTTGCGGTGCAGTTAAGCGTTGTTTGACATAAGCAAAAACATCTTCTTTCATCACACGATCATGCGGACCTGAAGACTCAACTTGTGCCAATAATACGCCGAGTTCACGAGCGAGTTTACGTACCGCAGGGCCTGCATAGACTTTGGCATTTTCAGCTTGTTGCGCTTTGCTGAGTTTATCCGAACCATCCGCTACAGACGCGTGTGGCTCAACGGCTTTTTCAGCTTTAGGTGCCGTTTTCGTTTCAGCAACTGGTACTGCTACTTTTTCTTGAGCAACTTCCGATGGCTGTACATCAGCAACACCTTCAATCGTGACCAAAGGCATACCTTGTTTGACGCTTTGATTTTCGCTGACATGAATCGCTTTAATTGTACCAGAGACTGTACTTGGCACTTCAACTGAAGCCTTATCAGACTCAACCACAACAAGGCTTTGATCTTTTTCAACACGATCGCCAACACTGACCAAAATTTCAGACACTGAAGCCTTGTCCACACCTAGATCAGGTACAGCAATGTCTACAGGTCCTGATTGTGCAGGCTTCACTTCAGCTTTTGGCACTTCAGCAGGTGCAGAAGTAACAGGTGCTTGTTTGGTTTCGGCAACAGGTGCTGTGGTTTGAGTAGAAGTTGTTTTAACCGCGATTAAAACTACACCTTCTTTGACGCTATCGCCTTCTTTGACGATCACGCTTTCCACTGTACCTGCCACTGTACTTGGAACTTCTACAGTAGCTTTGTCAGACTCAACCACCACGATGCTATCGTCTTCTGCAATTTCATCGCCAGCTTTAACAAGGATTTCACCCACAAGGGCTTTTTCCACGCCAATATCAGGGACTTTCACTTCAACTGTCTGTGATATTGTTGCTGTAGGTGCAGTCGCAGCTTTAGGCTGTTCTGTCACTGTCTCAGTTTGTGCAGGGACTGCTTCAGCTTTTTCTTCAACTTGTGCAGGCTCTGATTGTGTTGTTTCCGCTTCAGCAGATTCAACTTCGATCAGCACTTCGCCTTCTGAAACTTGATCACCTTCTGAAACCGCAATGCTTTTCACTACACCTGCCGAAGTGCTTGGCACTTCAACAGAGGCTTTATCTGACTCAAGTAACACAATGCTATCGTCGACTGCAATGGTGTCACCCACTTTCACTAAAATTTCAGCGACAGTGGCTTTATCTACACCAATATCAGGAGTTTTAATTTGCATTATTATTTCTCCTCAGTTGGTTCAGCATAGGCTGCAACTTCTTGTACAGACGGATGAGCTTGCGGTAACCAAGCGACTGGACGATCCACATCCAACTCAAATGAAGAAATTGCATCTTTTACTAAGCGTGCATCCACTTCACCTTCATCCGCTAATTTTTTCAATGTCGCAACAACGATATGTGCAGCATCTACACCAAAATAGCTACGTAAATTACCACGCGTATCAGAACGACCATAACCATCAGTACCTAATGCGACAAATGGACGACCATCTGGAAGATAAGCACGGATTTGTTCGCTATATGCGCGCATATGATCTGTTGCAGAAACCACAATACCGTCAGTATCACGCAACTGCTTAGACACCCAAGATTCCTGACCATCTTCAAGTGGATGTAAGCGGTTATATTCTTCAACAGCCATACCATCACGTGCCAATTCGTTAAAGCTGGTCACGCTCCACACGTTAGAATGAATTTGATATTCATCACGTAGGATTTTCGCGGCTTTGATCACTTCACGCAGAATCACACCAGAACCGAGTAATTGAACAGTGGCTTTTTCATCTTTTTCAAACTGATACATACCACGTTTAATCCCCTCTTCCACGCCTTCAGGCATTTCTGGGTGTTCGTAGTTTTCATTCATCACCGTTAAGTAATAGAACACACGTTCTTGATTGACATACATGCGTTTTAAACCATCATGCACAATCACAGCCAACTCATAACCAAAACAAGGATCATAAGACACACAGTTTGGAATGGTATTTGCCAAGATATGAGAGTGACCATCTTGGTGCTGTAAACCTTCACCGTTCAAGGTTGTACGACCTGCTGTCGCACCGAGTAAGAAACCTTGAGCCTGTGAATCACCAGCTGCCCATGCAATATCACCAATACGTTGGAAACCGAACATCGAGTAATACATATACATCGGAATCATTGGCAAGTTATTGGTTGAATAACTAGTACCCAATGCAGACCAAGCACTCATCGCACCGGCTTCATTGATCCCTTCTTGAAGCATATGACCATCTTTAGCTTCACGGTAGTTCATCAACTGTTCTTGGTCTTCAGGGGTATATTTTTGACCATGAGCAGCGTAGATCCCTAACTGGCGGAACATCCCTTCTAAACCAAAAGTACGTGCTTCATCAGGTACAATTGGCACAACACGATCTTTAATCGCCTTGTCTTTCAACAATGCAGCAATCAAACGCACCATTAACATCGTAGTCGATTGTTCTTTATCACCACTGCCTTTCAATACACCATCAAATGCTGAAAGTTCAGGAATTTGTAATACTTCACTTTCTTTACGACGTGCAGGTAAATAACCACCTAAACTTTCACGGCGCGCTTTCATGTATTTTATTTCAGGTGAATTTTCACTTGGACGATATAGTGGAACGTCTTGAAGTTGATCATCGGTAAATGGCAAGTTGAAACGATCACGCACATACTTCAAAGAATCAATTTGCATTTTCTTGATTTGATGCGTTTTATTGACTGCTTCAATCTCATCCGACAAGCCATAACCTTTCACCGTTTTCGCAAGAATTACGGTAGGTTGACCATTACTGGTCATTGCTGCCGCATAGGCCGCATAAACTTTGTATGGGTCATGTCCACCACGATTTAGATTATCAATATCTTCATCGCTGAGGTTTTTAACTAATTCAGCAGCTTCTGGATATTTACCGAAGAATTTCTCACGTGTATATGCACCACCTTTTACTTGATAACGTTGATAATCACCATCGACAGCTTCTTCCATACGTGCTTTTAATGCACCAGAAGTATCTTTATCAAGTAAGGAGTCCCAATGACGACCCCAAACAACTTTTATCACGCGCCAGCCAGCACCACGGAAAACCGACTCAAGTTCTTGAATGATTTTACCATTACCACGCACAGGGCCATCTAAGCGCTGTAAATTACAGTTCACCACCCAAATCAAGTTATCTAGCTTCTCACGACCAGCCAGCGAAATTGCACCTAGGCTTTCTGGCTCATCCATTTCACCATCACCGAGATAAGCCCACACTTTACGATCTTCTTCTTTGATCAAACCACGGTTCATCAAATACTTTTGAATGTGTGCTTGATAGATCGACATAATCGGACCTAGACCCATCGATACCGTTGGGAACTGCCAATAATCAGGCATCAAATATGGATGTGGATAGCTTGAAAGACCTTGACCACCGACTTCACGACGGAAATTATTTAATTGATCTTCAGTTAAACGACCTTCTAAAAAAGAACGTGCATAAATCCCTGGCGCACAATGACCTTGGTAATAAATCATGTCACCGCCAAAGCTATCACTATTGGCACGGAAGAAATGGTTAAAACCCACATCATAAAGCGTTGCAGAAGATGCAAAGCTTGCCAAGTGACCACCAAGATCATCACCTGTTTTATTGGCACGTAGTACCATCGCCAATGCATTCCAACGAATCAATGCACGAATACGACGTTCCATATCTGGATCGCCAGGCATAGCTGGAGATTCCGCAACTGGAATGGTATTTAAATAGGGAGTATTTAAACGTTGAATAGGAACATGCTTAGAAATTGCTTGTTGATATAATTTTTCTAATAAGAAAGCAGCACGTTCTGTACCCATATGTTGTAACACAGAATCAAAGGCATCTTGCCATTCTTGAGTTTCCTGCGCGTCAGTATCACCGTAATACGCCATTTCTCGCCTACTCCTTGAATAATTTTCTATATGTTATATGTATCATGTTTTAGGCTTGTTAAGTTATCGTTACAGATGAATGCAGATTGTTGCTATTATTTAGGAACTAAATAGTCATTGACCAAATAACACTTAAAATAACAAAAAACCGCCAATATAGGCGGTTTTTTATACAAACTAAATTTTATTCAGTGATAGTCTGAATACTCGACGCTTCAACGCGACTTTATCAATCAAGGACTCAGCAAAATATCACTTTATGTTTGCAAATAGACTGAATGAATTATGGCAACATTGCTAAGTAAGTAGATGGATTTTTACGTTGACCATCTTTTACTACTTCATAATGTAAATGCGGACCCGTACAACGACCTGTACAACCCACATTGGCAATATGTTCACCAGCCTTCACTTGATCACCGACACGAGCAATGAGACGTGAAGCATGCGCATAACGCGTGATATAACCATTGCCATGGTTAATTTCAACATATTGACCATAGCCTGTACCCCAACCTGATTTGGTTACGATTCCAGGACCTGTTGCATAAATCGGTGTACCGCTTGGCGCAGACATATCTAAACCAGAATGGTTTTCTGCACGCCCACCCATCGTACGACCACCAAAGTCAGAGCTGACACGTTTCAAATCTGGTAATGGATGCGTGACTAACCAAGAATATGGAGAATTTGCAGAATAGCGAGAAGAAGAGCTTGTTGTAGAACTTGAACCGTATTTTTTAGCAATACTGGCATTGTTTAATTCGATTGGTTTGTCTTGACTGCGTAAAGATACATTCATTTTTGCTGAAGCAGGTAAATCCAAATCATCTGGATTGTAAGCACCTTGAGCTAAAGTTCTTGATAAATGTTCTAAACGATCTGTAGATTGAACCATATCTGCTGATGCAGAAGTCACGGCAGCAGTTGCCAAAGTGAATGCTAAAAGAATACGTCGCGTGTACATAAAAACCTCTTGAACTGTTCTTCGTCCATTTCTTGTGTGATCTCATCCTTGATATCCGCTGAAATGAGCGCTTAAGATAGGACATCACTATGTAGGAATAATGTATGTCTGAACCAAAAAACGTCTTTCAACCAACAAGACAACACGTAAAAACAGGAAACTTATCGTTTCTTACAAAGCAAGTTGCCGAATGGCAAAAACTTACTAAATTAATTCAACCGCACTTACCTCAGCCTGAGGATTGGCAAGTTGTATGTTATCAATACGGTATTTTGACTATTACCGGTGAAAATCAAGCCATGATTAGTCAACTCGGTTACCTTCAAAAACAGTATATTTCTCAATTATCACAAATCAATGAATTACATGATTTACAAAAATTACAAGTCCGCTTGCGTATTCAAAATAACAATACTGAAACAAACCCGCAACTCACAAAAATGGTTCGTAACATTCCACCTGAAACATCAGAAATGTTAGAAAATGCTGCTAGTTTTGTGAGCGACCCTAAGCTTAGCCAAGCTTTACTACGTTTGGCAAGCAAAAAAAAGTAAACAGAATAGATAAAAAACCGAATTTGAATGGATAAAATGTGATCTATATCTCTTTAAATTTCGTTATACTATAACACAGACCACTAAAGACAATGACTTATGTCACATTGACAAAATGAATTGGACACAACTTCTCGTCATCAAATGTTACAATTTCGTAGCTAGTTGGATCACTTTTCACATTGCGTAAAAGTTGATTATTCAGTGCATGTCCAGATTTATAACCATCAAATTTGGCAATAATCTGATGCCCTAACAAATATAAGTCGCCAACAGCATCTAAAATTTTATGTCGTACAAACTCATCAGCAAAGCGTAAGCCCTCCTCATTGACGACACCTGTATCATCCAAGCCAACCGCATTGTCCAAACTTGCACCCAATGCCAAATTATTGGCTTTTAGATAGTCCAAGTCTTTCATAAAACCGAAAGTACGTGCACCACTCACTTCATAGACAAAGGTTTCGGTTGAAAAGTCGATAGTTGCAGACTGATATTCTTTGGCAAAGGCAGGATGATCAAAATCAATGGTGAAGTTGATCTGGAATCCATCATGTGGTGTGAACACGGCACGTTTATCATCGATCAAAGCTTCTACTGGCTTTAAAATACGAATGAATTTCTTAGGTGCATCCTGTTCAACCAAGTCCCCTTGCATTAACAAGTAAATAAACGGACCCGCACTACCATCCATAATAGGCAGTTCTGAAGCAGAAACTTCAATGATCAGATTATCAATCCCTAAACCAGCAATCGCACTGGTGACATGTTCAATCGTACCCACTTTAGTGTCGTGATTGACCAAGTTTGAGCACATGAATGCTTCTTGAATCAGCATCGCATCTGCTGGAATATCCACAGGAGGATCTAAATCAATTCGACGAAATACAATACCCCCATCCGCCACATGTGGCAAAAAGTTAATCATGACTTTTTGTCCGCTATGTAGACCGATGCCACTCGCTTTAACGACTCGCTTCAGGGTACGTTGTTTCAACATGCTTACTCGATATTCATTCTCAAATCCGCTATACGTTAGCACATTTAGCCATTGATAAAAAACAAAAAAGGTAATGAATCTCACTACCTTTTTCGATGATCTTAATGATTTTTAAGAATAATCAATTATTTACGCTGTTGATTCTTCAAATAATCTTGAATGCTCATTGGTGTAGAACGACCACTTGGACTCGGTGCAACCACAGGCGCGCCTTCTTCTTGACGCTTACTGATCGCAGGAACATCATCTTCATCAACAACCGCATTGTGTTGAGTTTGTTGCGCATAGGTATTTGCAACATTTACATGTGTTCTACGTTTTGCTTCAGTCGCATCACTGGCATTACGCGTTAATCCTGTCGCAATCACAGTGACACGGATTTCATCACGTGCATCTGGGTCAAATACTGTACCAAAGAATACTTCACCTTCTTCAAGGTCGACGATTTGGTTAACCACATCTGTAATCACTTCAGTTTCACGTAATGTCACATCAGCACCACCAGTGATGTTAATTAACACACCCTTGGCATTCATGATATTTACATTATCAAGTAAAGGACTACGGATCGCCAAACGTGCAGCTTCTTCCGCACGATCTGGACCACTACTCTTCCCTTCACCCATCATTGCATAACCACGGGTACTCATCGCGGTTTTTAAATCGGCAAAGTCAAGGTTGATATGACCAGGACGAACTACAAGATCAAAGATACTACGCACCGCATTTAACAATACATCATCTGCTTTACGGTAAGCATCTTGCATAGAGATGTCACCATAAACACTGAGTAAGCGTTGGTTTGGGATAATAATTAAAGAATCTACATGTTGCTCTAAAGCTTCAATGCCTTTTTCCGCTGAACGTTGACGGCGACGACCTTCAAAATTGAATGGTGTAGTCACCACACCAACTGTCAAAATACCCATTTCTTGTGCAATTTCAGCAACAACAGGGGCAGCGCCCGTACCCGTACCACCACCCATGCCTGCGGTTACAAACACCATGTCTGCACCTTCAAGGTGTTGACGAATTTGTTCACGGCTTTCTTCAGCAGCAATTTGACCTACATCAGGGTTTGCACCTGCACCCAAACCACGTGTACTTTGTTCACCTAACTGCATTTTGAAAGGTGCATTCATACGATCTAGTGCTTGTTTATCTGTATTTGCACAAACAAATTTCACACCTTTGATGTCAGATTGCACCATGTGTTGTACAGCATTACCACCGCCGCCACCAACACCAAACACAGTAAAACGGGCTTGACCGTTGTTATCGGTTTGTTCATCGTCTAAAAATTCAAATGAGGCCATGACCTTTAAATTTCCTAATATATTTGGCAGTCACTTAAGCCCGTATACTGCCTTGATCTTCAATAATAAAAATTGTTTTTAGGATGCTGTTCATTAAAGAGCTTGTCAAGTATTGGTTCGCTTACTTACAACTTCCTAACAATATTCCCCAGAAAATTACACCTAAAAAATACCCTTTAATTTGTTATTTAAAGCATTCCATCCATTCACAACTCGGTCAAAAAACGGACGGCTGCCTTGAACTTCTGGCTCTTCAATCGCTTCTTGCATATCACTTTGGCTAAATAAGAGCAGTCCAGCTGCTGTAGCATACATTGAACGACGTAGTGATGGTAAGTGCTGATCATCCGTTACAACTTGTAATGGTGGATTACCTAAATGCGCTGAGACACCTAACATGCGACGCGCTAAATTCACCATACCTTCAATTTGACAAACATCACCTGTCAAAACCACGCCATGATATAAGCTTTGTAAAGCACCACGTTGTTCTAATTCATAACGCACTTTACTGAGGATATCCTCATAACGCGCGATAATGATTTCAGCCAATTCAATACGACTAATGGTTTGTGGTCCATCGATCGCTTCAAACTGAATCATATGGTCTGGCTTTACTTGGTGAATGTCCACACAACCATGTAATAGCTTGATACGTTCAGCTTCTTCAGTGGTGGTTTGTAAAACGGTTGCAATATCACGTGTCACATTTTCACCACCACACTGAATGGTATGAGCAAGAACCAAGTGTCCTTCTATATAAACTGCAATATTGGTCGTTCCCGCACCAATATCCAGTAAACACACACCATATTCTTTTTCGTCTTTCAACAAACTACCTTCTGCTGTTGCCAAGCAAGAGACCACCATTTTTTCTACAGAAATATTGGCACCTTTCATGGCACGATCTAAATTCTGCATGGTGCTAATTGGCATCATCATCAGTTGATAATGTGCAGTCATACTATTTGCTGATAAGTTGATCGGGTTTTGTACCCACTCACTTGAATCATCTAACTCAAAACCAAGTGGCACAGCACTTGCCAAGTAATGATCCGCAGTCATATGGCTCGCTTTTGCCAATTCCAAAGCACGCACCATTTCAGTTGTGGTAATGGTGTGTTCAGCATTCGAAATTGGTGTACGCCCAATTGCATAATGGCTTTGTAATTCAGTACTTGGGATAGAGACCCATGCTGAATGTATGCGACATTCAGCCATATCTTCAGCTTCTTGAACGGCTTGTTTAATTGCATTTGTGACTTTATCAAGGCTAACGATTTTGCCTTTATTCATTCCCTTATTGCGTGCGCTCGCCATACCAATAACCTGAATATTATCAGGGGCATGTACTTTTCCAATCAGTACTGAAACTTTATGTGTCCCAATGTCAATTGCAACAACTGAGGGAACAGCTTCATTCATCACTTTGCTACCATTATCTTCATTGTTTATCTTTGGCGTTACGCCTCTTTTTCAAGCCACGTATTATGGCTGTGCAACGACCCCACCTGCAACGGCTGTGTCATTACTGGTTACAACAAACTGACCATTCATAATTTTGGGTACAACTGAATTACGCCATTGAATCGACAATCCATTTCGATAGCGCAAATCAATAGCAGCAATATTTGGCCAAACTTGCTTAAGGTCTGTTTGTGCTAAATGACTCAAACGTTGCAGTTTACTCATGGTTTGATCTTGATCAACAATAATGCGCAGACCTGAATCAAACTGCATAAACCAAGTCATACGTTCAGTCAGATAAAGCTCTTTTAAACGTAAATTGACTGGGTGAAATAATTGATTAATTTCATTATAACGACGCATCATCACTTTGGATTGGCTGAGTGGCCCATGAAGCAATGGCAGATTTGAATGGTTTTTCGCCACAGCCTCTGTATAAACATCTCCAGCATCGCTCAACAACCGCCCCGTTCCCCAACGTGCGATTGCATGACGTGGCATAACACGCACTCGAATACCATTTGGCCATGCACGAGAGACCACAACGCGATCTACCCAAGACACTTCAAGCGCCTTATCTCGAATTTGCTCCAAATCCGAAGTGAAATAATTATTTTTAACCACAGGTGCCAAATGCTGAGTCATCGCAGCAGATTCTACAGATGAAGTTGTACCTACAACTTCTAAGGTGGCAACACGTGCATCAGTCACCACCTTATATAAACCATATATTCCTGCAAGTAATACAACAATTGCAACAAACATCAACACCCAACTACCGAGGTCTAAGAGCTTATCCTGACGTGTCGGTGGTTTGTCATGTATTGATGTAATTGCTGCCTTTTTACGGCGCATCGAAGCAGGAAGTTGAGCCATAAATTAGTGTGCTTGTTCCGTTAGCGTTTGCGCTAAAATTTCAACACATAATTCATCAAAACTATACCCTACAGCTTTGGCCGCTTTAGGCACAAGCGAATGACTCGTCATCCCTGGTACAGTATTCACCTCCAATAACCAGAAGTTACCTTGCTCATCCAACATCGCATCAATACGCCCCCAGCCACTTGCACCCACAGCTTGAAAGGCACGTAGACAAAGCGCTTGTAGGTTTTTCTCTTCAGTTTCACTCAAACCACATGGAATACCATATTCCACATCATTACGGTTGTATTTTGCTTCATAGTCATAGAAAGCAACATCCGCAGGTGGTTGTAAGCGAATTACTGGCAAAGGCTGACCATTAAGGAATGAAATCGTATATTCACGACCCGTAATCCATTTTTCAGCCATCACAATCGCGTCATGCTTTGTTGCTTTTTCAATTGCAGCAATCAAATCTTCAGCCTTTTCAACCTTACTCATTCCTACACTTGAACCTTCATGTACAGGTTTGATAATGAGTGGTAAGCCAAGATTTTCAATCACTTCTTTTAAATCAGAATCTTTTGAAATAATACGATACGGTGCAGTTGGTAAGTCAGAACCTTGCCAAATTTGCTTGGTTTTAACCTTATCCATGCCAATCGCAGAACCCTGAACGCCTGTACCTGTATAAGGTACATTCATCCATTCTAAAGCGCCTTGGATTTGACCATCTTCACCACCACGACCATGCAAGACGATGAATGCACGATCATAGTTTACAAGTTCCGTCACGCTACGTTCTTGTGGATCGAAGCCTTCAGCATTCACACCTGAACGTAATAATGCTTCTAAAACAGCTTTACCACTATCTAATGACACCTCACGCTCAGCAGATTTACCACCAAGCAATACCGCTACTTTGCCGAATTTAGAAGCATTTGACACGTTTAAATCCTTAAACTTATAAGTTAGTCAATTTTAAAATTTCAGAGCTTTATTCAACTTTTCTGAATAAAGCTTACTCAATTATTTTAAATAAAGTTGGTTTTGAGCCAATTCTACCGAAATTGCTCCCACGTTACCCGCACCTTGTGTTAATAACAAGTCATTTGCTTGTAACACTTTTTGTATCGCGTTCTGCAAATTACCTTCCACTGGGTCAATTAAGATCGGCTCAACTTCACCACGTAAACGAATACTACGTGCCAAAGAACGACTATCCGCCCCCACAATTGGCTTTTCACCAGCAGGATATACCTCTAATAGCAACAATTGATCAACTTGTGACAACACGTCAACAAAATCATCAAAACAGTCACGCGTACGACTAAAACGGTGTGGTTGGAACATCATCACCAAGCGTCGATCAGGGTGACTCGCACGTGCAGCTTTAATTGTAGCTTCAACTTCTTTCGGATGGTGACCATAGTCATCCACCAACTTCACAGTTCCTTCACCCAGCTCATATTCACCTTGAACTTGGAAGCGACGACCTACACCACTGAAGCTCTCTAAAGCACGTGCAATCGCAGCATCAGAAACACCCTCATCCGTTGCAATACCAATTGCAGCGAGTGCGTTTAAAATATTGTGCAAACCAGGTAAGTTAATGGTTAAACGTAATGGCTCACGACCTTTACGCAATACCGTGAAGCTTGATTGCATACCCGTTTGTTCAATATCAATCGCACGAATATCGTTGTCTTCGTTAAAACCATAAGTCACTACTGGACGACCGATACGCGGCATGATTTCACGAATATTGGCGTCATCACCACACACCACCGCCAAACCATAGAACGGCATTTTTTGTAGGAATTTGACAAAGGTATCTTTCAATACATCAAAACTACCACCATACGTGTCCATATGATCTGCATCGATATTGGTCACAATCGCAGCCATTGGTTCTAAGTGTAAGAATGATGCATCAGACTCATCCGCTTCTGCCACAATAAAACGGCTCGCACCGAGTGCAGCATTCACCCCCGTACGGTTCAGTAAACCACCGATCACATAGGTTGGATCCATGTTTTCTTCTGCCAACATACACGTCACTAGGCTTGTTGTTGTAGTTTTACCATGTGTACCTGCAACAGCAATCCCATGACGGTAACGCATCAACTCACCGAGCATTTCAGCACGACGCACTACAGGAGTACGTGTTTCTATCGCAGCTTTCACTTCTAAATTTTCAGGATCAATCGCTGTAGATACAACGATGACATTGGCGCCTTTAATATTTTCAGCACTATGTCCGATATAAACTTTGATTCCATTTTCTTCAAGTTGAGCAGTGGTTTTCGATGCTTTAATGTCAGAACCAGAAACCTTGTAGCCTTGGTTTTTCAACACTTCTGCAATACCGCACATTCCAGCGCCACCGATCCCCACAAAGTGGATATGTTTGATACGGCGCATCTCTGGAACTTTAATCAGGTTTTTTGCTTTATCAGCTGGGCTTGTTGGAGACATAATCAACTCTAACTTACAAATCTTGAATTAAACCAACCACACGTAGTGTTGCATCTGGTTGAGCTTGTTGACGAGCTTTCACCGCCATTTCCATTAACAATTGGCGGTTCATCAACGGAGTCAGTAAATCCTTTAACGAATCTGGAGTCATGGTACTTTGCGGACAAATCTTCGCAGCACCCGTTTTCTCCAAAAATTTTGCATTGGCAGTCTGATGATCATCAACTGCACTTGGCAATGGTACAAAAACAGCTGCTACACCCGCTGTTGCCACCTCTGTTACAGTCAACGCACCTGCACGGCAGATGATTAAATCAGCATTACTATAAGCTTGCGCCATATCTTCAATAAACTGCTGTACTTCAACCTGCATATTTTCAGGCGCATCTGCATACAATGCTTGAGTGGACTCTTGCTTATTTTGACCGCACTGATGAAATACTTTTAATGGCACATTGAGCTGTTTTAAAGCCTGTGGTACACATTCATTCAACGCTTGCGCACCCAAAGAACCACCGACGATGAGAATATGTAAAGGCTCAGCATTGGTTTCACGTTCTTTATAGCGAAATGATGGATTATAAATCGCTGTAATTTCTGCACGCACAGGATTGCCTGTGGTGACAATTTTTTCGCTTTGAGGAAATGTATTTGGAAATGCTTCGCAGACTGTTTTGGCAATACGTGACAATTGCGTATTGGTAAAACCTGCCACCGCATTTTGCTCATGAATAATTACAGGAATACCCAATAAGCGAGCAGCAAGCCCACCAGGACCTGCAACATAACCACCAAAACCTGCAACAGCATCGACTTTAAGCTGTTTCATATAGCGCATTGCGCTCAGTGTCGCTTTTAAAATTTTAAAAGGTGCTACAACTTTGCGGACAATCCCATTACCACGTACACCCTGAATATCAACTTGATAAATAGGAATATTATGTTGTTTTAATAATCGATTTTCCATACCTGTCGGTGTTGCGAGCCAAGATACTTGACTGCCTTGTTGTTGCATCTCTTTTGCAACTGCCAATGCAGGAAATACATGTCCACCCGTACCCGCCGCCATCATCATGACGTGTTTTGGTGTGCTTTGCTGAGGTTTGGTCACGGTCTAATTCTTCAATACAAAAAAATAAAAGTTTAACGAATATTTTAAACAACCAATTGTAATCACAATCCGCTATGGGGAAAAGTTTATTTACTTTTTTTCACCAAGCATTTCATTGTTTTTTTCTACTGATTTGAAAGTTTAAACTACTTTTATCATTAATCAGCAAGAATTTGTTGAATTAATCGTTATTTTTAATATGTATCGTGTTTATCTTTATTTTCAGCGCAAAAAAATAGAGCCGTTTTAGACTCTATTTTAGTTAAAATTTAAAATTAGTTAATCATTCAAACTCAGCTTAAAGTTATACCTGCTGACCTGCTTCCAATACCGCAAATAAATCATCAGCAATTGACGTTCCAAATTGTGTATCAATTTCACGAATACAGGTTGGACTGGTCACATTAATTTCAGTGACATAATTCCCAATCACATCCAATCCAACAAAAACTAAACCTTTTTCTTTTAAGAATGGACCGACTTTTGCTGCGATCGCTTTATCATTTTCAGTCAATGGGCGCGCTTCACCTAAACCACCTGCTGCCAAGTTTCCACGCACTTCACCATTTTGTGGAATACGTGCCAAGCAATAAGGTACAGGCTCACCATTGATCATGAGAATACGTTTATCCCCATCGACAATTTCAGGGATATAACGCTGTGCCATGATCGGTTGTGTGCCATTTTCAGTGAGAATTTCAATGGTTGAACCAATATTTACACCATCTTGATATAAACGGAAAATCCCCATACCCCCCATACCATCGAGCGGTTTCACAATCACATCACCATGTTCTTTCAAGAACTCACGAATCAGGCTCTGCTGTGAGGTCACTAAAGTCGGCACTTGCAATTCTGGAAACTGTGTTGCAAATAGCTTTTCATTACAATCACGTAAGCTTTGTGGTTTGTTAATAATCCACGCGCCTTCACGTTCTGCTTGCTCTAAAATATACGTCGTATAAACAAAGTTCATGTCAAATGGTGGATCTTTACGCATCAACACCACATCATAATCTGCAAGTGATTCTTTTTTCTTTTCACCGAGTTCGTAATAGTGGTTGTAATCTTCAAATACTTTTAATGGTGAAATCAGACCAAATGCCTTGCCTTGATCGATATATAAATCTTGCTGTAATGCATAGCCAAGTTCGTGTCCACGACGTGATGCAGCCCATAGCATTGCCATAGTTGAATCTTTTTTCAGGTTTACATTTTCGATGGGATCCATCACAACAAGTACGCGCATAGTTTCACTCTTATCAAATTTTGGATTGCATGCAGTATAGCGGAGAAAGATATGTTCTTTTTCTAAATTTCGCTAAACTCTATGCAATTATTGTGAATAGACTTTTAGGATATGTTGCAAAAGATTATTGGTTTTCATTTGGATGAAGAACAGCATTGGGTGGCTGATCTTGAGTGTGGTCATACTCAACATGTGCGTCATACACCACCTTGGCAAAACCGCCCTTGGGTGATGACTGAGCAAGGACGTCAGGAAAAGTTAGGGGTAGCGTTAAATTGTAAAAAATGTGAGGAAAATAATCAGCCTAGCTTTTAAACAACACCTCTTGGATTAAAGTTACAAGTCACAGTGCGGTGTTACCCACATATTTCTTGATCGAAATTTAAATGCCTTTAACGAATACAATAACCATAAATAAACTCAACAATTCCAAAACAGAAAATTATAAAGAAAACGTTAACTATCCTGTTGCTCAATTTTAATAATACTTTTTAACAAAGGATAAAAAATGCAACAATTATGGCAACGCTTAGAGACTATTTTAAAAGATTCTCACCCATCTCTATTAGCAGACCTTGCTCCACCTGCTACAGATAGCGAAATTGCAGATTTAGAAAACCAAATTGGAGCTAAACTTCCTGATGATTTTATCGCTTGCTTAAAAATACACAACGGACAACATGGTAAAGCGGACGGATTATTTGATGGCTCAGAGTTTTTATCCATTTCACGCATTCTACAAGAATGGTCTACTCTAAAAAGTGTACTTGATAGTGGTATATTTGATGAACTTGGTATAGATGAAGATGCTTCAAATAATGGAATTAAAAGTTCTATGTGGAATTTAAAATGGATTCCATTTATTAGTTATGGCAATGGTGACAATTGGTGTTTAGACCTTGACCCTGCTGAAGATGGAGAATTTGGGCAAATATTTCAATATTGGCATGAAGATTGTGAAACCACTAAAGAAGCCAATAATTTTACAGAATGGTTTTCCAATTTTATTGATCAATTAAAATAAAAACTATCAAAATAAGGAGCTCTTGCTCCTTATTGATCATTCTAATATTTTCAAAAAACACACCTAATCATTATTTATTATCAATTTTATTATTATTTATTATTTATCTATCCTTAATTCTGATGCTCAGGCTTTACACTCTCCACCAAATACTTATCTGCCGACCGTGGATCACGCGGTAAATTTAATTTCACACGACAACCAAACTCCACATCATCCTTTTCAAACACAATAATTTCTGCATTTAACTCAATCGGACGACCTGTTTCAAAATCTGTCTGTTGTAAAGTTTCGCCAAATAATTCTGCATATTTCTTTTCAAGATGAGCGATGCTCAAATCATTGATCATTACCTTGATTGCGTATTTTTGATGGGCACACTCTGGCTCACGCTGAATCCGTGATTTGCGAATATAGCTCATTTCTGACGGTCGAAGCATCAGTTCATTGATTAGCTTTTTTTGCGCATTGGCATTGATATTTAGAACCAGATCAAACTGCTCTAAATCTTTCCACTGAAATGGGTTCTGTCTAAAAAACATATCCCGTTCAAACTGGTAACGCTGCCAACGTCGCTGGTCTACTTTTTTTGCAAAGATAATACCAAGTACCAGTACAACGACAATGATTAGTAAAATCAACATTGAAGACGCTATCCGACCCTATTCATAGATTATAAAAATAAGGAGCTTCCGCTCCTTACTTATCTTATCGATTTTTTTAACTTATACACCATATTTAACGCGATAAGCTTCCATTTTTGCTAAAGCGTCTTTTTCACCTTTAGCATCCAAATAATCCATCAAATCTTTCATGGTAATCAACGCATGTACAGGAATCTCTAATTCCTTTTGCACTTCTTGAATTGCAGACAATTGACCTTGACCTTTTTCTTGACGATCTAGGGCAACCAATACACCTGCAATAGTTGCACCTGCATTTTTCAGAATAGTCACCACTTCACGAATCGCTGTGCCCGCAGTAATTACATCATCAATAATCCAAACTTTTTTACCCTCAACAGAAGCACCGACCAACACACCACCTTCACCATGATCTTTGGCTTCTTTACGGTTAAATCCCCATGGCACACTTACACTGTGTACTTGAGACAAAGCCACAGCTGTAGCAGCAACAAAAGGAATCCCTTTATACGCAGGGCCAAAAATCACTTCCACATTGTTACATTGTGTTAATTTATCAGCATAGCCTTGAGCTAAAAGTGATAATGCTTCACCATCGTTGAGTAAACCTGCATTAAAAAAATAAGGGCTCACACGACCTGATTTTAAAGTAAACTCACCAAATTTAAGCACACCGCGTGATAATGCAAGTTCGATAAAAGCTTGAGGGTTAAACTGAGCTGGCGTTGACATGAGGTGCTCCAAAATTCATACATTGAGGTTATGACTGCGCATGATACCAAAGAGTAGCTATCCAAGTGATCAAAAAATTTTAAGAGTTGTTTCAATTAACGTAAATGGCTTACGTTCTTCCGTCACAAAAGGTCTACTTGAATGGATGGAAAAATCAGATGCAGATGTCATCTGTATGCAAGAAAGTCGTATTACCCATGAACAATGGACGGATAAATTTAAACCCGAAGGTTGGCATACCCATTTATTTCCTGCTGAAAAATCAGGCTATGCAGGCACGGCGATCTACAGTCGCTTACCATTCAAATCCGTACAGAATGGTTTAGGTTTTGAACTTGCTGATAGTCAAGGGCGCTTTATCACTGCTGAGTTTGACTTGGGTTTAGACAAACCTGTTCATATTTGCTCTTTATATTTACCTTCAGGTTCATCAGGTGATGAAGCACAAGCGCGTAAAGATCACTTTCTCGATGAATATACAAAAATCCTCAAACAATGGCGTGATGAAGATAAATCCATCATTGTTTGTGGCGACTACAACATCGTCCATAAACGCATTGATATTAAAAACTGGTCAGGTAACCAAAAATCTTCTGGCTGCTTACCGCATGAACGCGCATGGCTTGATCACATTTATGATGACTTAGGTTATGTCGATACTTTCCGCGAAGTACGTAAAGAAGCCGAAGTATATTCTTGGTGGTCGAATCGTGGACAAGCACGTGCTAAAAACGTCGGTTGGCGGATTGATTACCAAGCTTGTTCACCAGACTGGAAACAACGCACACTCAATGCTTGGGTCTATAAAGATGAATGGTATAGCGACCACGCCCCTGTCATTATTGATTATCAAATTTAATCAAATTCTTAGCGGAGTTTTCAGTTTTAAAAACAATATATTCAGTGAACAATTGTTCGCTGAATATAAGTTAAAAACCTACAAATTTTGTCGCGTTATCGTATGTTTTCCTCACCCGAAAAGGCGCATTATATTTCCACGGCACAGGGACATGTCAGGATGACAGCAAAAGGATTGGACGCCGTAGGATGAAAAGGAAATAAATATTTTATATTTATTTTTCAGGGATGTGACAATGGACGTTGTATTGAGACCCGCATAATCAGGATGATTAGATGCGGGTTTTCTCTTATTCTAGAGCGCCATTTTAGAATCTAAACTTTTAGAATTAAAATAAAAATTGATCGCCTTATTTTTCATATTCGCAAACCTTTTTATCTTCCATTACAATAAGCAGATTCTAAATTTCAACCCAGCCCATCATTCATATTGCTGATTTAAATTTAGCGCTCAAATGTTAAATTTTTATGACATACATCACATATTTAAAATTATTCTACCGTTTCTGATACGGTTTACATTGACAATTTTGCTAATCTTTATGGGCAAATCAGACAATTTTTAAGTTACTTATTAGGACAACACATGCTAAAAGTTTACGGAATCAAAAACTGTAATTCAATGAAAAAGGCTTTTGATTTACTCACCGACCTTGGGCTGAACTATGAATTTCATGACTATAAAAAACAAGGGATTGATGCTGATACTGTAAAAGTATGGCTCGACAACATTGGACAAGATATTGTTTTAAATAAAAAAGGGACGACTTGGAAAAAATTGACTGAGCAAGAACAGCAACTTGCTTTATCGAGTGAAGCTGAATTGATCAAAGCATTGACTACGCATACCAGTTTAATCAAACGCCCTGTCATTAATTTAGATGGAAAATATATTGTCGGTTTTAATGAAGATGAAATTCGAGCATTGAAATAAGCATTCTCTTCAAACAATAAAAAACCGATCAATTGATCGGTTTTTTTGTAGTTGATGCTCTTAGTTCGCACGAACCCAAACTTGGTTACGACCAAGTGCTGAAATACCAACGTAACCACGTAATTTCAACTGATTACCAGCTAACTCAGCTTTTAGCTTATAGGTCTTACCATTTTTAGGATCTAAAATAGAACCATTGTCATAGTTTTTGCCACCTACATTTTTTAACCCATGTACAATCGTTACGCCCTTTAACGATTTGTTATGGTATGCCCCATCACATTTAGTACAGGCATTTTCTTCACCAGGTGTCAAAATGCTTTGAATCGTTGCACTCAAAGTTCCATTTTTTTGTTCAGTGAATTTTACGACAGCTTTGGGTTTCTTCGTCGCATCATCAATCGTCGTCCACGTTGTCCCGTTCAGTGGATCTGCGGCATGTGCAAAGATGGCTGTTGATAATAAACCTAATGCAAGTACAATTTTTTTCATTGTTTTGTTTTCCCTAGTCTAATTGACACTATATAGTATCGAAAACTCACATCGAATTAGCAATTTTTCTCTGTGACTATATAGTGTAGCCTTGTAACAATTGTTGGTAAACCCACAAAAATAATGTCTAAAGATGAATAATATGGAACAAACATGAAGATCAATCCTGCGTTGAAACAATATTTTACAGAATCAATTCTTAAATCAAGCTTCAAATTCCCGAGTCGTTTTAACCTCCCCCCAGCAACCGCACGTTTTGGTATCGAACAACTCTCTCGTTTTATTCCACAACGAAAAGATGTTCACATTCGTTCATTACGCGTTGCAGGTATCCGCGCTGAAGAAATCAAACCTCAAGCACATTCAACTCAGTTAATTTTCCATATTCATGGTGGTGCTTTTTTTGTTGGTTCATTAAAAACTCATCGTGCTTTTTTATCTGAAGTTGCTGCACGAACCCAAATGCAAGTGTTTCATTTAGACTACCCTTTAGCACCAGAGAATAAGTTTCCAGAAGCTGGCGATGCAATTTATGATGTTTATCAACAACTTTTAGATCAAGGCATATTACCTAAAGATATTATTATTTCAGGGGACTCGTGTGGTGCGAACTTAGCATTGGCTTTAGCGCTGCGCCTAAAAGAAGAAGACCCGAAACAGCTTCCAAGTGCATTAATCCTCATGTGTCCATTCTTGGATTTAACCCTGACTGGAGAATCTTTGCGTTATAACCAAAATTTGGATGCCTTGCTCTCTATTGAAGCACTCGAAGCAGGAATTGACTTTTATGTACCTAAACATTTAGATCCATCACTTCCACCGCTATCACCTATTTTTGGAGATTTGGAAGGGCTTCCACCAACATTGGTACAAATTGGATCAAAGGAAATTTTACTGTCAGATGCACAACGCTTTGAACAAAAAGCAACTGAGGCAGGAGTTAAAGTCACTTATAAGCTTTATACAGGTATGTGGCATAACTTCCAAATGTTTAGCCCTTGGTTTGATGAAGCGAAGAGGTCATTAGCAGATATTGCTGAGTTTGCACATCGTATTGATCGCAGCTAAAGATTAATCGTCGCAAAATATAATAATTGAGTGGAAAATAGTCCAAAACAATGAGCAACAATTTAAAAGACAAGCATTGTTGTTCATTCTATAAATAAAAAGTCAATGGATTCTCTTTTAATACTCATAAATTCATTTTGAATCTATAAATACGTTTCAATCATTAAAACTAGTCAAATAATACTATTAAATTTAGTTTCATTATTAAGTTTAACTGCAAAATAAATCACATTATTATAAATATAAATAGACTCCCATCATCTTTAATTTTATTTTTTTATTTGAATTCAATCAAATAAACTGCTACATTTGTCGAATGAAACAATAAAAAAATCAAATGCGGATGGGCAAAGAAATGCGTAATAAAATTTATTCTGAAAGACGACGTAAAATACATTCACTCTTCAATCAAATATTGAAGCGTACTTTTATTGCCAAAATCATGCAGAAAAACCAGATCAGCAATAACATTGAAATCGACCCAGATACAGGTATTTATAACCAATTTGCAATTAACTCATATTTGAAAGAATTACACCCTCAAGTTGAATCAAACTTTGGAATTATTTTATTAAGCATCGATAATTTAAACAAAATAAAAGAAAATTTCAGCTCCCAGATAGCCCGTAAAGTTTTAGCATCCATTGCCCAAGCTCTATTAAAAAATCTTCGCGATACAGATCTTGTTGGCCGCTACAGCGAATCAGAATTCATTTTAATTCTCAGTGATGTCAATCTAGAACAAGCCAATCATATTGCTGAACGTCTGACTAACTTAATCAATCAAAGCCCGTTAAAAATCATCGGAAAAATAATTCCGATTCAGGCAAGTCATGGAGTTTCAATTTCTCAATATAACAGCTTAAGCAATACTGTATTGGCACAAGCAGATCTTGCATTGCATAACACAAAAATTAACCACGAACAGTTTTATACCAGTACTGGACTAAATTCATAAATATTTAACTTTATAAAAAGTGCAATCATTAGCCCTGAAAGTTAAATATTTTTAATATTTTCATAGATTTAATTTTTAATAGTTAAACGTGGGGTAAAAATGAAGGCATCTTTCATAGATGATTAGTTACTATATAAAGTCATTAAAAAACCAATTTAATTCAGATATTATTATGAATTGGAATAATATTCATAAAAGTATTCTAGTATTAGTCTTGGCTTTTGGAATCCAATTATTGTGGATTTTTTGGAAATTATGGATCATCAACACACCAAGTATTTGGCCATGGGTTAATCTACCCCTTATTCATACTCAAATTTACATCAATAGCATTTCAGCCTTTTTTTTCATTGGTTTAGTTTGTATTTGTTATAAATTCCAAAAAAAACATTGGGCACATCTTTTTTTCCCCCACTTAGTGATTAGCATTTTTACGCTCATGTTTATTAGTGATGGTTTTTTGGTCGGCATATATAGCCCTGCAACCATCTTTGCCTTTGTATCTATTTCAGGTATCGGAATTATTTTATTTAACCGAAAATTTATTTATATCCATTTATTTAATGCTTTTAGCATTGCAATCATACTCATGTATTGCACTTACAAAAATTTAGTGCCCTACGCTCCCATATTTAGTCAAACATTATTAGAACATGACCCCCAGAAAAATCTATTCTGGGTTTTAAGTATGGCGTACTTTATTATCCCTATCCTGATTGCATGTCTAGTTTTATGTGAAGTATTGCTCTCTCAATGGCGCCATCGTGAATCATTAATTCAAATTTTGAGCCAAACTGACCCCTTAACCAATCTATATAATCGTCGATCTTTTAATGAAAAATTAAGCCTAATTCAGAATACTCGCACACAATATGCAATTATTCTCATTGATATTGATCATTTTAAAATGATCAACGATGATTTTGGTCATCATATTGGCGATGAAGCACTTAAAGCTGTTGCCCAACTTCTGTCGACCCTCGTACGAAGTTCAGATATTGTAGCCCGCTATGGCGGCGAAGAATTTATCATTGCCATGCCTGAAACATCACTTACAATCGCACGTGAAGTTGCAGAGCGTTGTCGCCTTGCCATCCAAAATCAGACATTAGAGACACTTACTCAGAAAAAAATCAATCTAACAGCAAGTTTTGGAGTCGCAACCTCAGAGGATGAAACGCAAATCAATAAAATCATTCATCATGCTGATCAAGCACTATATCGTGCCAAAGCCTATGGACGAAACCAAGTTCATTTTCATGGTGAAACAAACCACGGTTAAATCAATTTAACTGGAAAATAATCACTATCACACTGCATTTATTCAGTTCGATAAGGCTCTTCACATTCTACAAATCTAAATTCAGCTTTTGCTTCCTGAATCCATTGCTGCACTGCTGGAACTGCCAAGATTTTCTGTACATATTGCTGACTGAATGATGATATTGGAATACCATAGCCTACGAATCGCATCACAACTGGCGCATAGAATGCATCGACAATACTAAATTGATCGCCACACAAAAAACTGTCTGTGCTTGGTCGTTCTGACCATAATTGCTCAATACGTTGCACATCTTGCTGTAGTTTTAGATTATCTTGCCAAAGTTTTGCACCAATGTTTGTTAAATCTGCATCGATATTCATTCCACATAAACTGCGTAAAGCCATAAAGCTACCATGCATCTCTGCACACATTGAACGAGCGCGTGCTCTTTGTCGGAAGTCATTTGGCCATAGATATTTTTCAGGAAACCTTTCAGCCAAATATTCACAAATCGCCAAAGTATCCCAGATTAAAAATCCATCATCGACTAACGCAGGGACTTTTCCTGTCGGGTTTATTTTTAAAATACTGTATTTGAATTGACTGTCTAATTCAAAGTGATCAAAAGGAATCAGATGCTCTTTGAATGGAATAGCAAAGTGCTGCAATACTAACCATGGACGCATTGACCATGTCGAATAATTTTTATCACCAATAAATAATTCTAACATGCGACCATCCTCCTAATTTTTTCTTATCATTGATCTTTGATGTGTATTTTCTTCAATTTATAGATAAAAAAAGAGTAGATCAACTACTCTTTTTTAGTTCTTCAATGCAACTTAGAATAGGAATGAAATGCCTAAACCAGCAGTATAACTACGATTCTGACCACTTAAATCCACACCAATGCTTCCATCGATCTGTGTACGATCATTCAGTGCATAAATCAAACCTGAACCTAAACCGTATTCATAATCTTGGCTTTCTGTTTTGGAATAAATAAATTCAGAAAAACCAGAAAGATTACCTGCGATTTTATAACCTACAGTCGGTACAGCAGTAACTGACCAGTGACCATCTTGTACCGCATAGTTCATGGTAATACCTGTATTGACCAAATCATTATATGCGTAGTCAAGTGAAGTCCCAATACTATAAATATCATCTTCCTCAGTGAAGCCTTCATTGCCTGTTGCAATAACAGCTTGTGCAAGGACTACCATAGATAATTTATCATCTTTTAAATCAATGGCTTTTTTAATCCCGATAGATACATCACCCAAACCTGAGTCGTCATGTTTCTCACCCTTGTATTTGGTCTGTGTCCAAGCAGGACCCGCCCAACCCAATTGCAATTCCATACTAGAAGTTAAACCTGTACGGAAAAGCATGTCTCCATTGAGCGTAACTGTTTTTTCTTTCGCACCATCGACGGTGGTTTCAGTATAGCTTGCACTTGGTAAGCCTTGTTCCCAAGCCAATTGACCTACAGGAGTGATACCCGTCCCAAAACCTGCTCCAGGACGATCGAAGGAAAATTCTGCTGCCATTGCGCTTATACTTAGACTAGAAGCCAGAACCAAAGTGATTTTATTTAATATTGCCATATCAGGACTCAAACTTACATTTATTCGTTGGACATTTTCGCACCGCGACTACGTAGTAACTCTAAAGTTTCTTTCTCTTCAGGTAAAGCCTGTGACCAATCTATTTGATCAAATTCACAATCAAAAAATAGATCACTAATCGAAGACAAGATGGTTTTTCCTTCTTCATCACGGGTATTGGGGTCAACTTTATGATCTAACAATTTTTGTACCGCAGGTACGCATGCCGCACTCGCTGCATCCCAAAGAGGACCATAACACTCTTCTGCATCCCATAGATAAAAGTTTGCTTTGGCTTGAATCAGTGCATCTAAAATATCTAAATGTGGTTGTAAATCCTGATTTTTTTGCTCAGCACTCAAAGGTTTTCCTGCTTCATAAGCATCACAGATTTTTTCCCACCATTTAAATAATCCATCTGACCAGATCGAAACAGCAGGACCTTTTTCAGGTTCCATAAAGTTGGGATCAAATCCATCTGCAAGCAAACGCTGAATTTGGGCAAGGTCTAAATCTTCTAAAGCCTGTACAAAGACTTGTTGTTGTGCTGATAACATATTGATCTCACAATTATATTCTTATATTCATTATGACTATTTTTTTTTAAATAGCTCATAAAATTTTAAATACTTCTCATTTTTAAATCCGTACAGCATTTATTGTTAGTTTCTGACAAAGTACATAACATTTATTTTACAGCCACAAAAAAAGCCCCGAAGGGCTTTTTATCATTTATGCTTCATCAGCATCTGCAAGTTCTAACTTCCCACCACGTGGGTTTTCTGTTTTCTCTAGGGTGTGTTCTAGACTACGTTTCACTCGCTCAATCGCACCATGTAGTGATAGATCAATATTTTTTGCTCTATGCTTAACAACGACTGGCTTTAAGCCTGCTGCTTTTAATTCGATCATGCATTGAATATCATCATCCCCACCTTTATCTCCATTTTCATCGCTGATATGCACTGAAAATTGAGTAATTCGCTCACTATGGCGTTGAAATTCTTGATTTAGCTCATCTCGCACGTAGGTAATTAAGCGATCACTATTTTTAATATTTTTGTCTGTACGGATTTCAATATTCATAAAAAAACTTCCTCTTTCTAATCTAAAACTGAGTGCAAAATAATATTTTTGGCACACTTAAAGCTCATTGTATAAGTCGCTTTTTCACCTTCAATAAACTGGAACCGTAACTCCTCTATTACCAAGATGAACACTTTTGATGATCTGCAGATTGGTGTTCTTATACATTCAATATCAGGCTATATTGAAAAATATGCAAGTAGATTTTTAACTTTTTTATGAAAACAATATGAAAAATGACAACTTGTTACGTATTTTTATAATTTAATGATTTATTTAAATTTTTATTCGACAATTCCATGTGAATGACTCGACATTATTCAATTCCAAATATTTTTTTGCGATTCAAAATTTCTTTTCTCGTCCGTCATCCATTTTCACGTTTTAAAACATTTTACGACTTGATGTTTACATATTTATTTACATTTTATCTGGTTTTGGCTTTATTTTTGCTAAAGAATCTGTATCCTTGTAGCGCTTTCTTGGGGGAGAGATTTTTTCATGAAATTTACACAAATTGCTGCTCTTTGCGCAATCGCTTCAACTGCAACTTTGGCTCAAGCTGCTCCTGTTTGGCAGGATTTTAGTTTAACAGGACTTTATGGTGAAAATTATGAAGTTGTTGATGAAAAGCAAACTACACTGACAGTTGAGTATGCTGCCAAAGTAAAATACGCAGATGTATTCTTCTTTATGGATCGTATGCGTGGTAGTGATGATCACAAAAGCACATATTTCGAATTAGCTCCTCGCCTAAGCCTTGGTGAAGTTACTGGGAAAAAGCTTGCTGTTGGCCCAATCAAAGACGTTTTGATTTCGACAACGTGGGAAAGTAGTAGTGATGACTTCAACAATAGTTTTGACAATTTCTTGTATGGTGTTGGTTTTGATTTAGCCATTCCTTATACAAGTTTTGCTAGCATCAATTTTTATCGTGCGAACAACGAAAAGCAAAGTGATGACTATCAAATGACGCTTACTTACGGCGTTCCTGTAAAATTAGGTTCAGAAGACTTTTTGGTTGATGGTTTCTTAGATTGGTCAACTGCTGAAAAAGATTCAGGCGCTGCGCATGCAAGCGAATTAAACTGGACCACTCAATATAAATGGAATGCGGGTAAACATATTTCTCCAAATACACGTTTATATCTTGGTATTGAACATTCTGTATGGAATAACAAATACGGGATCAAAGGTAAAGATGAAAACAATGTCAGTGCTTTAGTGAAGTATCATTTCTAAGTGATCGCTAAGACATGATTTGAAAGGCAAGACTGCGGTCTTGCTTTTTTATTGGTGTGATAGATTGCATCGCCAAATGATAATTTCTACAATAAAAACTCAATTACTTTAAATCGACCTCGTCCATGAATTTTCAAATTCGCCCCGCTCAAAGTTCTGACATTCCTCATATCATGCGGATTTATAATCGTGAAATTGAAAATGGTTTGGCGACATGGAATAACATCCCAAAAAGTTTAGACGAATATCAACAATGGTTTACCGATTTAGAAGAGAGTAATTTTCCACTTTTTGTCGCTGAAGATATTGAAAGTAAAAGCATTGCTGGTTATTCAGAATATTCGAGTTTTCGTAATTTTAATGGTTATAACCATACTGTTGAGCATGCGGTTTATATTGACCCACAGTTTGCACGTCAAGGTTTAGGCAAGGCATTAATGGTGAAACTGATTGAGCATGCGAAACAGCATGATATTCATGTTATGGTCGCTGCGATTGATCATGAAAATACTGGTTCGATTCATTTACATGAACAACTGGGTTTTAAGCAAACTGGTTATATGCCTCAAGTCGGTCAAAAATTTGGTATCTGGCGAGATTTGGTATTGATGCAGTTAAATTTTGGGTAGATTCAAGACAAGGGGCGTCATATTTTAATTATGAAGTAGAATCTAAAATTCTGTTTAAAAATGACAGCCTGAAAAAATATCATCGTGTTATTTTAGAATGAATATTTCTACTAATGGATAGCATTAGAAAATTGGACAAGATTTTTTAGGGAAAATATTTTGAATAAATCTGAACTAATTGCATTTGCTAGTTTAATAATCAGCTTTTTAACACTACTAATAGCCTTTTTCGCCTTACACTCATGGAAAAAACAGTTTAATAAAAGCTTACTACGTGATTTTGTTTTAAATTTATATGATTCAATTCATGAAATTGAACAATCAAATTGGGAAATCGTAGATTATTTAAACCAATATACTGAAAATAATATTGAATTAATTAGAGATTCAGCTTTTTTCCTAAATCCTATCCATATTCATAAACCAGAACTGTTAGAAAATGCAAAAATAGTTCTTTCTAAACTTAATCATGCCATTAATAGGCTTTCAGGGATTTATCCTGATAAAAACTTAAGAATGTTATGTGAACGATATTTAGAATGTATCTCTGAAATTAATACATTTTTATTGAAACAGAGCTAGTAGGCTACAATAATGATTTTTCTAATAAAAATCTTGAAAAATGGACATTTTCTTGGTTAGACAAAGCTTGTGATCAAGAGATGTTTTTGCAAATGCAAATTGAAGAAAAATTATTAGGGCTATTAAAAATTTAAATTTACCCTTGATCAATATATAGTTGATCAAGAGTAATTCTTTATTAAGATCAAACACCCAAATCTGCTAAATTACCCTTCTGCTCTAACCACTCTTTACGGTCACCAGAACGTTTTTTAGCCAATAATTTATCCAACAAATTCGCAGTCAATTGCGTATCGTCCAAATCCAACTGTACCAAACGACGTGTGTTAGGGTCTAAAGTCGTTTCACGCAACTGACTTGCATTCATCTCGCCTAAACCTTTAAATCGAGTAATTTGAGGATTTTTGGTTTTTACTTTCTTTAAGATAGCTTCTAACTCTTGCTCATCCAACGCATAATGAACATCTTTGGCATCATCAATACGGAATAACGGTGGCATAGCAACATAAAGATGCCCTGCATCCACCATCGCTGGGAAATGCTTTACGAATAAAGCACAGAGCAAGGTCGCGATATGCAAACCATCCGAATCCGCATCGGCAAGGATACAAATTTTGCCATAACGCAATTCTGATAAATCATCACTACCAGGGTCAACACCGATCGCAATCGCAATATTATGAACTTCCTGAGAAGCCAAAACTTCATCCGAAGACACTTCCCAAGTATTTAAAATTTTCCCACGAATCGGCATGATTGCTTGGAAGTTTTTATCACGAGCTTGTTTCGCAGAACCACCTGCGGAGTCACCTTCCACGATAAATAATTCAGATTCTTCTAATGTATGCCCTACACAGTCTGACAATTTACCCGGTAAAGTTGGACCAGCAACGATTTTCTTACGTTCAACTTTTTTCGCAGCTTTTAAACGACGACCCGCTTTAGCAATCACCATTTCTGCAAGTTGCATCGCCACTTCAGAATTCTGATTGAGCCATAAAGCAAATGCATCTTTGGCAATATTCAACACAATATTCGAGGCTTCACGACTCGATAAACGCTCTTTGGTCTGCCCTGAAAACTGAGGTTCTTGGAATTTTAAAGACAGAATGTAATTCACCCCATCCCAGACATCTTCCGCTGACAATTTCATGTTACGTGGCAATAAGTTACGTAATTCACAAAACTCACGCATCGCATCCGTCACACCTGAGCGCAAGCCGTTTACATGCGTACCGCCTTGCGCGGTAGGAATCAAATTAACATAGCTTTCTTGAATTTGCTCACCACCTTCAACATTCCAGCAAATCGCAAATTCAGCACTGGCTCGCTCAGCCTCACCTGTCGCAACAAAAGCTGGTTCGGGAACAATTTCACGGTCTTGCAATTCATCCATCAAATAGTCGACCAGACCATTTTCAAATTGCCACTCTATTTTTTCATCATTAATTTGGTCGATATAAATAATTTGTAAACCCGCAGCAAGCACAGCTTTGGCTTTTAAATTATGTTTTAACGCTTTTAAAGCAAATTTAGGCGAATCAAAATACTTGGCTTCTGGCCAAAAATGGACGCTTGTTCCTGAAGCTCTTTTTGGTGCTTTGCCTTCTAATACTTCTAATGGTGCAACAGGCTCACCACGTTCGAACGCCATTTTATACAGATTACCCTGACGTTGAACTTCAACCTCTACACGGTCAGATAAAGCATTGACGACAGAAATACCTACACCATGCAAACCACCTGAAAATTGGTAATTGTCTGTGCTAAATTTACCACCTGCATGTAGTTTGGTGAGGATAATTTCAATCCCGCTTTGTCCATATTCAGGATGAATATCAACAGGCATGCCACGGCCATTGTCTTCAACGGATAATGAGCCATCCTTGTACACGGTAACCGTGATTTTATTGGCATGTCCTGCCAGTGCCTCATCCACAGCATTATCAATAACTTCTTGCGCCAAATGGTTTGGACGAGTGGTATCGGTGTACATGCCTGGACGACGACGTACAGGATCTAAACCAGATAAAACCTCAAGAGATTGGGCTGTATATGACACGTTAATGTTTTTCCTTTTATTTTACGGAGTAGGATAAAAATTCCAAAATCATCGGGATTTTATCTGCAAAATTTTCCATCGCATGATTACCATGCATTTCAGTCATAATCAATGATGAATGTGGTGCTGCACTATAATAGCGTTCCGCTTCACGATAATCCAAAATTTCATCGCCTTGTTGCAGTAAAACCATGATTTTGTCTGCATCTTGCACAAATGACACAGCAATCGCTTCTAAGTGATCAAGTTGTGCATGGTCTAATGTCCATTGTTCAGTCACTTTGAGTGGAATATGCTCCATTCCAAATAGTTCGCGAAACAAAGCCCATGGTCGCATAGCTGGATTAATTAAAACAGCAGGCACACCGTATTTGGCGACCAATTGTGTCGCATAAAAACCACCAAGACTACTCCCCACTAGACCAACATCTGGTAGTTCTTCAATCAATTGAGAGATTTGATCTAAAACCATTTGAGGATGTTGATTTAAATCGGGTAAATAAACATTATTCGATGAATGGTTTCGACAATATTCATCTAATTGTTGCCCTTTGATCGATAAAGGGCTACTTTTAAAACCATGTAAATAGATAATATTCATTGGAAATAAATTGCTTTTTCATCGCTCATGTTTTAGTTTTTAATGTGATATTCATCACAATATGTTTTAATTTGTATATGGTCGTGTTTTGTCCGACAAAAAATTAAAACAAAATTGCAAACATCTGTATTTTAATTAAATGTTCAGGATGAACAAGATAAGATGATTGCTTAGGAATTTATACATTGATCTTTGACAAAAATAAAGTCTTTGTTATGGGTCAATTAGGATGAGGAAATAACAATGCCAAGTTTAACCCCTTTACACGAAACATATTGTAAGTGGGATCGTTCGCCTCCAAGTCAGGCAGACGTACTTGAAGGTTTAGCACAATTGGTGAGTACACCATTGAGCGGTGTTGTTCAGGACTTTATCCAGTCGATTCAACGTGAAATGTTACTGAGTATTTTTGGTTTAAGTAAAACCAAAGCCAAACGCTTTCAGTCACGTCCAATTGTCGATAAATTCTATCAATTCGGCTATAACGCACTACAAAATTACGGTAGCCATTTACTTGCCCCTGTTTTACGAAAAACCATTGAACGCTTTCCAAATTTGCATGAAAAGTCACTCACATCATATATGACCTTTTTAGTCAGTGCTTTGAATGGGGTACTTGGCGATTACTTATTGGCAACCCATAATCCACTTGCACTTTCTCCAGTACTCTATGATCGCTATGGCGCATTACAACAAGGTGATTTAGCGGGGCGTGTGGTGATTTTTTCACATGGTTTATGCATGAATTATCAAGATTGGAGTAATCGTGGTAATGGCGGAATCGGTGAAAAACTACTGGCTCAGCGTGATAACAACACCATGTTGTATTTGCACTACAACACAGGTCGTCGTATTTCAGCCAATGGACGTTCACTTGCCAATATCTTAGAAGATTTAGTCAAACGTAATCCACGTATTACCAGTATTGACCTGATTGGTCATAGCATGGGTGGTTTGGTTTCTCGCAGTGCTTTGTTTTATGGTAAACAGAATATGCATCAATGGTTGCATATGGTTGAAAATCTTGTTTGTATTGGCTCACCGCATCACGGTGCAGTATTGGAACGTTTCGGTTTCGCAATCCAAGATAAAATTGGCAACTTTCCAATTGTTAAAATCATCAGTCATGTAGTCAACATTCGCAGTAACGGTATTTTAGACCTGCGTTTTGGTAGTGTCCGTGATGATGACTGGGAACATAATAATGCACGTATTGGCTTAATGGACGATAACCGTAAGCCAGCACCACTCCCGTCACACATCAATACCTTTTTAATCGCAGGAACTTTAGAGTTTGAAAATCGTAAGAACCGTACTTTAAAAGTGATTGGCGACTATCTCGTCAGTGTAAAAAGTGCTTTGGGTGAACATCCAAATCCACGTTTTCAGCTCAAACTACCTGAATCACATAAGGCTGTTTTCTATGGCTTAAACCATTTTGATATTCAGTACCATCCATTGGTTGCTGAACAAATTGCCAAATGGTTCTATCCACATCATGATGAGCTTGCAGAAGAACAAATCCGTAAGTATTTAATTAAATTAGAAAGTATGCAAGGTATTGTAGAAACCTAATCGAGAATCTACTGATCACAAATGCCAACTTCGAGTTGGCTTTTTATTATTCAGACCATGCTTGAATGGGTTTTACTAGACCATTTTGAATATGGATCACCATATTATATTGAGCTGCACCACCTATAGTTAAAGTATTAATTACATATAAATCATTACCTTTGCTATAAACCTCAGCTTGTTCAAAATCGTACAGATTTCCGTAGCGATCTAATGGAAAGAAATACTGCTCCAATTTTTGTGCAGGAATAACAATATTTTCACCATTAAAATTAATAAGAATTTGCTTAAACTGCCCCATTCCTTTTTCAGGAATATCTCCATCAGTTCCAAAAAAATCTTTATTTTTATAATATGTATAAAATGCCATTTTTAAGCCTTTAGGAATTGTTTTTTTAAAATCTTTTTCAGTGAATTGTGCTATTTTTACCTGTAGTTCAACAAAATTATCTGCAAATTGATAAATTGCTTTATCTGAGTAATGATCTTTAAGCTTCCAACGTTGATAGCCACCGAATGGATTGATACGGCTTTTATGAATAAAACCTTCTTCATTTAGACCATCTGCTTTAATCAAATAAAAAGCCGTTGAATTACCTCCTGAATCAAGCGATACAACTGTTTGATTATTTAAACGCCCAATTACTTTAGCTTTTAGAGATGCTTGATCTCGAACATTGACATAACCATCTTTATCCTGAATCAAACCGAAATTATTCGACTGCGCAAAGCTAAAGGATGGTATAAAAAGGCTAACAATTAAAAGGATTCTTTTCATTTTAAGATACTGATTATTTTTGGATTTAAATATAAAAAGAGCCAGTTTTTCACCAGCTCCATTATGCATTTTAATATCTGCGGAATAACTGCCACAAGCTGATCAAAGCCAATACACTAAAGAACAACAAAGACCATGTCGGTAAAGACTGTCCTAAGAATGTCCAATCCACCATGGCACACTCACCAGAGCCTTTGAGGACATTTTCAAACACAGATTTGAGCGGTAATGTGTCTACCCAATAATCCAAGCCTGGACCACAACTCGGCACTTGGTCTTTTGGTAAATGTTGCAACCACACATGACGTGCAGCAACACCGGCTGACCATGAAATCGCAACTAAACCTAAGAAACTATAAATACGCTTAAACACATTGGTTTTTGGGTTATGCAAAAATGCAATGAGGGAAATGAATCCTAAACCAATCAGACCAATCCGTTGAAATACGCAAAGCGGGCAAGGATCAAGTCCTTGCACGTGCTCTAAAAACAACGCAAATGACATTCCAATGACACTTGCCAAAAACAAAAAACCACTTACGAAGCGATAACTACGCCATTGCATGGAATTTCCCCATTATTGCATGAGTATATGAATCAATACTTTATTCAAAATTTATCTAAATTTACTCAGGTAATCTTCAAAACTTATACTTGTATCTTGTTCAAGTTGCTGTTGTTCTGCGAGAGAACTTTGAGTAAGTTCCTCAAAATACGCTAAAGTTTCTGGACTTAATACATGTTGTTCGTAACTTTCAATATGTTGGTTTGCCATATAGCTACCGAAGCCCCAAGTGCCACCTTGTTTCATGGTATCTTCAATCACATGCGCAGATAGAGTTTGATCCACATCATCAACACGGGTTTGCATTACAGCTAAGGCTTGACGATACAAATCCGTTGCATAGCTTTGATTTAGGACATCGGCAAGTGGTTGCATTGCAGTGATATGTTGTTGAATCCATGCTAATAATGGAATTTCTTGATCAACCTCAATAATTTTGGCATTTGGCGCACGACCACGATTGACCACTTCCGCTTGATTCAGCTCAATAATGTCTTGTTCAGCATCTAACAAATCTGGACTGTCTTTGAGTAAGCAATAGAGTGCCACAACTTCCAAGAAACTTGCGGTATCTTCATCGATCCCGATTGCACTATACGGGTTCACGTCAACTGCACGAAGTTCTACATAGCCAATGCCACGATTTGCCAAAGCTTGAGATGGTGTTTCACCTGCTTTTGGCACTTGTTTCGGACGAACTAAACTATAGTATTCATTTTCGATTTGGAGTACGTGATCATTGATTTGATTTGGTTCACCATTGGCATCATTCAAACCTAAACGGCTGAATTGAGCATACGGTGTATTCACCGCTTTTTGTAACTCTGCGACATAACATTCTAAATTGTTGTAATGAATGCCCAATTGTTTTTGCGCAGAATTTTGATAACCAAAACGCCCCATTCGCAATGCTGTTGCATAAGGTAAGAATAGCGTTCCTTTGATCAACGGTAATAAATGATGCTCACGTCCTGTCATAAAACATTTACATACTGACGGACTTGCGCCAACAAGGTACATGACCAATGGTGTAAGGCGAATAAAATTACGAATTAAGCCCAAATAACGATGACTGCGGTAATCTTGCAGGCTCAAGGCTTTGAGTGCTTCATCGCTTTCATGCTGTTGTAATTGTTCAAATAACGCATCAGGGAAAGAGACGTTGTAATGCACACCTGAAATGGTCTGCATACGGCGACCATAACGAATGCCTAAACCATGACGATATAAAGTTTTAAATTTACCAATATTTGAAGTGCCATATTGTGCCAAACGAATATTTTCTTCTTGATCGTCCAACATACATGGCATGGACAATGTCCATAATTTTTCATCATTTTCTAAATGACGATTCACCACTGCATGCACATCTGCCAAAAATGACAATGCTTCAGGAATGCTTTCTTTCGGTGGAGTAATAAACTCCATCAAGGCTTCAGAATAATCTGTGGTGATATGCGGATGCGTCAGCGCAGAACCGAGTGATTTGGGATGATCTGCTTGTGATAAAAAGCCGTTGCTTTGCATACGCAAACTTTCACGCTCAATCCCACGTAACATCCCTTTGAATAAGGCAGAATCCACCCAACTTGGTAAAATAGATTGGGAAATCGCTTCGGGTTGACTCATACTGACTCACTTATCTTAAAGGCTTCTCTTAAGAATTTATTCAAATAAAATGTTTTGGATGCTCGCAGTATAACGTGATTTATCGATATACACGTATATTCATCGATTTTTGCATTCAATATTCATTTTATTTTCGGCAATTTTTTATCACAAATGAAGACTACAAGATATCTAAAATATATGTTTTTATGACTAAATACTTACTAACAATCTGTAAAAATTAAGGTTTTATAAAAGTTATGAATTATCAAACTGTTCTCGATTTTTGGTTTAGCGCTGAAACTCAACCGTATTGGTTTGCAAAGAGTGATGCATTCGATCAACAACTTCGCAATCAATTTTTAGACACTCTAGAGCAAGCACGCCAAGCTGAACTTTGGTCATGGCGAGAAAATGCCGAAGGTCGTTTGGCTGAAATTATTGTTTTGGATCAATTTTCACGAAATTTATATCGTGATCGCCCTGCTTCTTTTGCGCAAGACCCAATGGCTTTGGCTTTAGCACAGGAAACGATCCAACTGGGATTGGATCAAAATTTAAGACCTGAGCAATGTTCATTTTTATATATGCCTTTTATGCACAGTGAATCCAAGATCATTCATGAACAAGCTTTAAAATTATTTGAAGATTTAGGCAATCCAATCAATTTAGATTTTGAGAAAAAACATAAAATTATTATTGATCGTTTTGGACGCTATCCACATCGCAATGAAATCTTAGGACGTGAATCAACTGTGGAAGAAATTGAGTTTTTAACACAGCCGAATAGCAGTTTTTGATTCAGATTTTACCTGAATCAGAACCGTGCACTATTTTCAAAATAGCTGACTCTAACTCATCATAATGATGAATACTTTGGTCAGCATTTTGCGAGTCCAAAGATAACGTGGGATGGAAGAAAATTGTTTTCATCCCTACATTTTTCGCCCCTTGTATATCGGCAACGGGATTATCCCCAATAAAAATACAGTCACTTGGCTTGCATTGTAATTGCCTACATGCATATTCAAAAATCAAAGGATCTGGTTTCCGTAGTCCAACCTCATCTGAGACCACAACAATTGAAAAATATTCTGTTAAACCCAGTGCATAAAAATTATGTTGTTGAAATGGCGTTTTTCCATTGGAAATTAAACCTAGTTGATAACCTTGTTGAAACAACTTTCGAATCACATCTTCAACATTTTCAAATGCAGTGGAAAATTTATTAAAATCGAGCACATAAGAGTCTAGAAGTTGATCTACATGATATTGCTCAATTTTAAATTCTTCTTTTAATTGTGCGTAAACGATATCTTTCCAAACACTGCCATTATCATCTAGTTCAATAAATCTTTGGATAAATGCTGACTTTTTCTTGGCATCTACCAATTGAAAAAAATTGATCTGCCAATTTAGAAATTTGATTAACGAATTATTCCGATCTAACAAAGTCTGATCTAAATCAAATAGAAGGACTTTTGGCATTGGATTCACCTGATCTAAAATTAAAGAATATTATTTTTAAGCGATCATTAGAAAATATAAGTTGTTTTAATGATCGTATTTTCAATCATTTCAGCCTGTATAGATTTCAACGGTTGAACATTGGATTTAAAACTTGGAAACAGCGGAATGCCCTCACCAAGTAGCACAGGCATCACAAAAATTTCCAGACTATTCAGCAAATTGTGCTCAAGAAAATAGTTCTGTAACTGTGTTCCCCCAACAATCCAAACATTCCCTTCAAAGTTCTGACTAAGATGATCAACCAATTCATGAACACCTTGATTCCATAGAGAAAGTGATGAATGTATTAAATCCAATGAAGGATCAGAAGTGACGATAAATCCTTTTTGATTTGGGTATGGCCATTCTCCACCAAATGAACAAATCACCTCATAAGTTTTACGCCCCATAACGACAATATCAATCTCTTGAATAAAGTCGTTATAACCACAGTCAATTGCTTGATAAGGTGTTAAAAATTCAACTGAGCCCTCTTTTGTTGCAATATAGCCATCTGCACTTGTCGCAATATAACCTTTTATTTCAATACTCATTCAGGTCTCTATCAACCATCCCATTTGCCTCAAGTATATCAAATTCTTTTAGTGTTGATATTCACTACAATCGCTTGGCTACTTCTATTTAGCTCATCAATAGTGAAGTCATATTTTGAAAAAAGATGGCTATGCAAACTCATCATCTCTACCGATCAAGTAACAAAATTCTGCTTGAAATTCATGCTTAATCCATCAATTTATAACAATATAATGGGCATATAAATGAATTTCAGAATCTGCTGAAAAAGGAGCGTTAAATGAAAAAACAACTCATCGGTCTGTCTATGGTTGTCGCGCTCGCAATCTCGGGTTGTGCGACCACACCGAGCAAACCACGCACTTTTGACCAACTTGGGCAATACACCACAGTTCCGCTGAATGAACATAGCTATCGCATTAGTTTTCAAGGCAATAGCAACATGAGTTTTGGTACGGCTGAAGAAATTACACTGGTCAAAGCAGCGCAAACAACCTTATTGAATGGTTTTACTTATTTTAAAGTCTTAGATGATCCAAGTAATCGCACCCAACAACCGCCTCGTAAAGCTGTCGTTTATCCGTCACAGAGTTACTATCCGTATGGTTGGGGCTACAGACGTCATCCAGGGTTCTGGAATGATCCATTCTATGATATGCCACAAGTGGTGACACTTGACCCTGTTCAAGTTTCCTATACGATTGAATGTTATAAGGATAAAAAATCATCGCCAAATGATGCCTTTGACGCTCGTCTGATTTTGCAATCTTTAGGGCAGAAATATGGCGTTAGTCCGACAGGACAGGTACTGCAACCACAACCTGTTACTGTACCATCAGCTAAATAATTATTTTTAGGACAATGCATGAGTGGAATTGAACAACGTGAATCAACCCATGAGGTTCCAAGCCTAGATCGCAGTAAACGCTTTGCAACAATTGCCTTAGTTGTCGCTGTGGTGGCTTGGTTTGCATTGATTATTTCCGCAAAACTATTACCTGAATATGCATGGTTTATTCATATACTCATGCTCGGTGCGGAAGCTGGTGTGGTCGGTGGTTTGGCGGATTGGTATGCCATCACGGTACTGTTTCGCAATCCCTTTGGAAAAATTCCGATTCCCAAGTTTTTACGTGATCACACTGAAATTATTCCTCGTAATAAAGCCCGTATTGCCGAGTCGATGGGTAAATTTGTTCAGGAAAATTTTCTTTCTCCTCAAGTGGTTGAAAATAGTTTACAGAAAACTGACCTCAGTTTAGCAATCGGACAATGGCTTGCAAATCCAAAGAATAATGGTCAAGTGGTTGAAGTGATTCAGCAAACTGTGCCGAAGATTTTTGAGTTTGTAGGGCAGGAACAAATTGGTCGCTTTATTCAAAATAACAGTGTGCAATGGGTTCGCAATACCCGTATGAATCACCTTGCCAGTGAAATGCTCCGCGCTGTGTTGGAAAATGATTTCCATCAAGATGTATTACAACGTGGTTTGGATTTGGCACATGAATGGATGATGAATCATCCTGAAAAAACCCGTGAATTGACTCAACGTTTATTTAAGGAACTTGGGGTTTCTCGTCTTGCCAAAGGTGCGAGTTGGATTGGGATTGATGTTGAGAAGCGCACGATTGATTCAATTATTGAAAAAGTAGAATCGATGTTGGCGGATGAAGATCATCCGATTCGTCAAAAAATTGAGGAGGGTGCAAATCAGCTGATGCTTCAATTGGCGGATAATAACAGCAATGCAAGTCTCCGTTTAAACGAAACCAAAAATGCCCTACTCGATAGTGAACCTGTACTGAATTTTATCAGTGGTGCGGTGGTGATTTTATGTGATGCGGTGAAGTCTGATTTGATGAAGCCTGATTCAGGTATTGCGATGAATTTACGTGTTGCGATTCAACAAGTCGGTGAAAATTTAATTCAGAATCAGTCTGTTCGTGATCTGTTAAATGATCGTATCAGTGGGATCGCTGTAAATTTGAGTGATCAATACAGCGAGAAAGTGATTAAGTTTATTAGTCAGCGTATTCATGAATGGGATTCAACGGAGATGATCGCCAAGATTGAAAATGAAGTCGGTGGCGATTTACATATGATCCGCGTCAATGGTGTTGTCGTTGGTGCTTTTATTGGTCTGACTTTAGGTGTGATTCGGGCGGTGATTGATTTTGTGATTTGATGGTTAAATTATGCTTATAGAAAGAGCATTTATTGATACAGCCTAGCTTAAATACGCTAGGCTTTTTTATGGATTTTAATTATTGATAAATTTGAAAATTTATAAAAAGTATCTCTATAATCAAATAAATTTTTAGCTCAGAATTAAAATGCTAGACGATGATTTAAAAAAATATCCAAAAGCCATCTGGGTACATTTTTATAAAAACCGTATGATGTTGATGGCAATAGACGGTACGACCAAAGCAATAGAAATTCCACAAATACCCTATCATCATCCAAGAATGATTTTGGCAGATTTTGAAAGCGCGACAGCAACATTGAAAGCTTTGATGAAACACCATACTCAAGGTTCATCTTTTTTCAAACTGACTGCACCGATTGCGATTGTACAAATCATGGAACCTATCCCTGATCATTTAACCAAGATTGAAATACGTGCATTTCAAGAATTGTTTTGGAATACTGGCGCAAGAAAAATAAAACTTTATGACATTGATGGAAATCCCATCGGAAATGAAGAGTGATTAATTTTCAAACTCTTATAGCCAGCGATATTGTTATTTGATGGTTTAATTGATCTTACTTATTTTGTGAAACAATGCTTAAATACTAGGCGTGGAACATGAATAGTTATGTAAAAAGCCTAGATTGAACAAACTAGGCTTTTTATTGAATTGCAACCAATTGAAATAAATCAATTAATACATTGCATTTCGCATAAAGTGTATTATGTTAATTTTAGAAAAATTTAAGTATGTGGAAAATATATAAAGAAGAAAGTTCTGATCTTGGATTTGCTATTGGGTGTCTATTTTCAGAAGCAATTAATTTAAATGAGTTTAGGCAATGGGTTGAGCTTTGTATTAACGATTTAAATCAAGATGAAATACCACTTTATATGTTTGATCTTATAGATTTCGAAGACTCATTAGCGAAGATTCATTTAGTTATTGGATTTGTGCCAAGCTCTGGACTATCAAAAACAGAAAAAATAGCGTTAGAAGGCATTTCTTATCTAAGGGGAATAGATATTTTTGACCCTATTTCTACGCAAGAACAATCCATTGAATACCTAAAGAACAACCCACATGTCTCAGAGAAATTTAAGCTCACTTTTCCTTTTATAAATTTTATTTAACATAATGGTCGTTATGCGAAATCAAATTTAAATTGTTTTTATTTTTCAATATTTTAATTAATTTAAAAACCGCCACTCATCCTCAAAAAAGCGACTTAGAAACAAATCGATTTCTTTTTGAACAGGTTTGGTACTTCTTGTCAATAAAATTGATTAAAAAGCGATCAATTCATGACTTTTTGCTGAAACATCAAGGGTCACATTTCTGAAATAATCCCCAATTCCTGCGGACAACGCTTGGGATAAAACTTATTCAAGTTTGTACGCCAAAACGTACAACAATTGATGGACTTTGCGAATAGGCAGATCCACCACAATTTCATATCATGGACACATAGAGAGCAGGATGCTCCAGACAATAACAAGAAATGCTGCAATGGAAAGTGCACAAGTACGACAGGAGTTATACTTGAGACGCAAATACGAAAAAGCCCAACAGGATGTTGGGCTTTTTTATTGTCTAAAATTGAGTTTTATAGCGTTGTTTTAATTGTGCTAATTAAAAAAATGAATTTTTTAATCGGTAAAAGTTTCTTTTTTAAAATTCTGATAGCCTCTATTTAACAATATAAATGTAGAATCGTTTTGGAGATCTAAATGTTCAAGAATAGTTTTATTAAACATTTAAAAAAATATGTAATAGCTTTATCTATTACTATGATTTTATTAAGCTTACAACTTGTTTTTCCAAAGCATCAATTTGTCGAAACATATTTTATTGAATTAACTTTATCAGACGTGATGGTCATCATCGCAGGCATCGCTCTCGTTGGAAAGTTTTTATCAAATATGTTCAAAATTAGATTGCCTAATTCCGTCCAAAAAGTTCTAAATTTCTTTATAGATCAAATTTCAGGTTGCTTCATAGCCATTTTTGGATTCTGTACATCAATGATTATTATAAATATTATTTATGGTAATTATGAAGTAATAGCTCTTTATTCGATTTTGGGACTTTTCGGAATAATCTATGGATCTGCCACAATATTCCTAAATGTGAAACTAGAAATTCGTGGTTATTTAACATAATGGTTTACACAAAACGAGGACTATAGATCCTCGTTTTTTAAGTTTCGCATAAGAGATTTTATGTTAAATAAATTAAAAGCTCTATCATAGAGCTTTTAAAGTGGTACATATGTGCTTAATTAACTAGCTTAAGTTCATCTAAAATCTTTTGGCATGTAGCAATAGATTCATTAGCTGACTTCTCTGTCACAGTATCTTCTAGCTTATAGTCTGCAGTTACTCGTAAGAGATGAAATCCTGCTAATCTAAAAGCTATTCCTTTAAGTTTAGGATTGGCTGGTCTTAGTTCTATCAAAGTCTGTCTTAGGGATGAATGAGTCCCGCCTTTGTAAGCATTTACAGGAATTCCCAATGAATTTGCTTTTTCACTGACTTGATGGAAAGCACAGTAGTAGCTACGACTTATGACTTGCCGATAATCAATTTCAGACTTAGAGGTATTTGAAATTATTTTTTTGGCAAAATTTAAAAATTCTATACTATCCACACTATCCACAATTATCCTAATTCGACATTCTTGAAGTTTTCAGCCGTAAATATTATAGGATATTTGATTAGATCTTCATACTCATAACTATCTAATAAATTTATCAATTCTTCATTAAGACCATCATTAAGCAACATAACTGTGTCTAAATCTAGATCAGTATTAAATAGTATAGTTGAGACTTGTTGGTCTTGAACCTCAACAAATCTATGAACATGATTCGTGCAGTATTTAAAAAAAACAGAAAAAGCACTTTTCAAGATTTCTCTATATAAGTCTAAATTTAAATTATTATTTTCAATAATTTCTTGACGTGTTTCTTGGAGCTTCAAAAATTCAGCTTCAAAAAAACTTCTTTTATCTTTATCTAAGGACTTCATATTTTTAAGCCTTTGATCATCTAAATAGTAAATTCTGCATAATTTAAAAAATGAGGAAAAATAAGAAGGATCATTGGTTAGCTCAAATGCTTTCCAGTAAGAATCAACAGCTCCTAAATAATTTCCCATATGCCCTAATACATTACCTATATTTCCATATGTCATAGCGTGATAGCTTGTATCTGTGGTCAATTGTAATATTGAACGATAAAGTCTTAATGCTTCATCATTTTTGTTTTCATATGCTGCTATCGTGCCCAAAATGGTTTTATATTTTAGAATATCAACACTACGAATTTTTTCAGCATCTCTTTTCCATGACTCAATTTTAAAGACACTAGATGTTTTTACTACATTCGTAAACATCGCATCAATAATTTTTGTATCAATAGTTTGTGGAGATATCATAGCTTGGTTTGTAGTCCATATTTTGTGCGCGCGTATAGTACCTTAGTTTTCTGAAATTTGATAATTTTCAGCAAACTAGTTAGTACATATAGTTATTATTTAAAATAGAGTATTAAATAATAAATTACTATTTTTTTACTAAATTTATTAAAAATTTATACCAAAAGTCCTGCTATTTAACTAAAAATCAAGAGTCTTGTGATCTTATCAATCCTTTAAATATTTCTAAAATTAACATAATACACCTTATGCGAAGTCATTATCCATACTATACAACTCATAATATATAAGAAAAATTAGACTTTAAAATAGCAAAAGTGCCTCCAAAACTAAATGTTACAAAATTCCCCCCTGAGAACATAAAACCAAAATCAATTCACCCTACTTCAATCACCTGCTACACTTTCTCCAACACATAAACAATATCAGACGAGTCATGATCGAAATCCACTCAAAACTCCCTGCTCAAGGTGTCACTATTTTCAGCATCATGACCGCGATGGCACAACGCCTTAACGCACTGAATTTATCACAGGGCTTTCCTGACTTTCCTGCACCGCCAGATCTACTCCAAGCACTCAGCCAAGCAACCCTAGATGGCTATAACCAATACGCAGCTGGAGATGGCTTACACCCACTCAGAGAACAAGTCGCACAACTCTTTCTAAATCGAGATCAATTACAACTCAATCCTGTCACAGAAATCACGATCACGCCGGGTGCAACGATTGGGCTGTTTAGTGCTATTCAAGCTATCGTCCATGCAGGCGATGAAGTCATTATTTTCGATCCAAGCTATGACAGCTATGCACCTAGCATACAGTTGGTTGGCGCAAAACCAGTTCATATTGCCCTAAATGCACCTGACTTTTCTGTGGATTGGAATCAAGTCAAAACAGCAATTACAAACAAAACCCGCATGGTCATTGTCAATACACCACACAATCCAACAGGGGCGATTTGGTCAAAGCAAGATTGGCTTAATTTAATTGAATTGATTCAAGATAAAAATATCGTGGTGCTGTCAGATGAAGTCTATGAACACCTTATTTATGATGGTGAACAACACTATTCAGCGCTGTCATTTCCTGAGTTAAGAGAGCGTAGTTTTGTGGTTGGCTCTTTTGGTAAAACCTTTCATGTGACAGGCTGGAAAACAGGTTATTGTGTGGCTACGCCTGAGCTGATGAAAGTCTTCCGCCAAATTTATCAATTTGCCAATTTCTGTGGTGTCACACCTGTACAAATGGCACTTGCCAATTATATGCAACAACATCCTGAACATATTTCAGGGCTTTCTAGCTTCTATCAGCAAAAACGCGATCTATTTAATTCAGGCATTGCGGACTCAAAATTCAGCCTCATTCCATCAAAAGGGACATTTTTCCAAAATGTCGATTACAGCAATATTCGCCCCGATTTAAATGATGTTGAGATGTGCAAATTCCTCGCGGAAGAACATAAAATCGTGGCAATTCCTGTATCGGTTTTCTATCAGCAAGCACCTAAAAACTTACGTTTGATCCGTTTTTGTTTTGCCAAAAAAGATGAGACCTTAGTTCAAGCCTGTAAAATTTTAAATCAGGTTTAACTTTAGAAACAGACTAAAAACCAGAATAAATTATCAAAATAAGATATTTATGAATAATTTATGGAGCCTGAGTTACTCAAATACTTAGGCTTTTTTACGCATGTTGTTATATGATCAAGGAGATAAAGACAGACGAAATTGACAGTAGAATAAAAGATGCCAGCTCGCCCCGACATGCTTCACCAGCCCAAGTTTTGGAAGGTTTTTTTAATCTTTCTAGGTCCACTCATTCTGACCAATATTTTGCAAAATTTGTCGGGCACGATTAATACCATTTTTGTCGGGCAAATGCTTGGTGTTGATGCGATTGCCGCCATCGCTGTCTTTTTTCCTATTTTATTTTTACTACTTGCCTTTGTGATCGGTTTATCGACAGGCGCAACTGTTTTAGTGGGTCAGGCGTGGGGCGCCAAAAACACTGAAAAAGTCCGTACCATTGTCGGTACTCTGCTCTTTATGACCATCATTGGGGGAACGATCATTGCAATTTTGGGTGTGGTTTTTGCCAAACAGATTCTGATGCTGTTAGGTATTGATCAAAGCATCATGCATCTTGCCTTGCCCTATGTGCAATGGATGCTAATGAGTAGCCCATTTCTGTTTATTTATATTACCTATACCTCGATTCTCCGTGGTGTGGGTGATAGTACGACACCTTTACTCGCTTCGGGTTTAACCATTTTAATCGGCGTGATTATCACGCCATTGCTGATCGGTGGCTATTTCGGTTTTCCAAAACTCGGCATCATCGCTCCTGCGATCGCCAGTGGTTTAGGATTTCTTGGAACATTGGTTTTTCTTTATATTTATTTAAATAAAAAAGATCATGTGCTTAAACCTGATTTTGCAATGATTCAACACCTACGTTTTCACCCTGAATTGAGTAAAACCATTTTAAAACTAGGAATCCCGACAGGTATTCAGATGATTACCAATTCTGTCGCAGGATTGGTTGTGATTGGTTTGGTCAATAAACACGGCGCACATGCAACCGCAGCTTATGGCGCAGTCAATCAGGTATTGAATTATATTCAATTCCCTGCGCTATCTATTGCTATCGCGGGTTCTATTTTTGCAGCGCAAGCCATTGGTGCAGGGAAATCAGAACTGTTATCTAAAGTCACCAAAACAGCATTAGTCAGCAATATTGTGATCACTGGTTCATTGGTAATTTTGGCTTATATCTGTTCAAAATATTTGATGGCACTGTTTATTACCGATCCTTCTGTGATTGAACTGGGGCAACAGCTTTTATTTATTGTATTGTGGTCAATTTTATTCTTCGGTGCGAGTGCCATTTTTGCCTCAATCATGCGCGCGAGTGGTACAGTCACTGTCCCGATGATTTTCAATATCTTGGCAATCGTCTTAATCGAAGTCCCATGTGCTTACTTATTTAGCCAGTGGTTCGGTTTAAAAGGCATTTGGTATGCGCTTGCACTGACTTTCTTTAGTTTGTGTCTCATGCAAGGTTTGTATTATCAATTTGTATGGAAGAAAAAGACAATTAAGGCTTTGATCTAAATGTGGATTCACATACATTTAGATCAATAAATAGCATTATTCTTTTGAATAAAGATCAATGACATCAAGTTTAGAATGACTTAAAAGCTTGCTTTTATTGCTTTCCAAGATTTGTTGCGTATTTGATTCTTTTGGATCAATTATCATCACTTGAGCAGGAACAGATGCGTCATCGATATACCCTCTCTCCAAGAGAATCAGAATTTTTCCATTTTCAAGTAATTCAACTTTTGCAGGTTTGCTTGGTAATTTGAGTGTTACTTTCTCGCTATCTTGTTGTCTTTGATCGACAAGATTGAGCAGATAAAGATCCAAATTTGCCGCTTTAAAAGCAGTGTTTAGGTCATCAAATCGGCTAAAGTTAGCCTGTTCAACATAATATAAATAATCATCTCCCAAATATCCCATCAGTACTGGTTGAGTCTTAGACGCAAGATCCTGATAACGATGATAAACATATGTATCTGAATCAGGATCTTTTTCTTTAAATGCATCTTCCTCAACCAGAATTAAATTGACCGCCTGAGCCACACGGATGTCATAAATTCCGATCTGTATTGTGGAATCATGATAAAACTCGACCACAGAACGATAGGGATCGACTTGATATAGCACTTTTTCAGGAATGTCATAATTGAGTTCGTAAAAGCTAAAATCATCCGTATTCATATAAATATAAGGATGATCTGACCAATCGCCCAAAATACGAATCGCTTTCTGATCAGACTCAAAACTCATGCCGATTTCACGGCAAAAATGCTCTTGATAATTATCAGGCAATGCCACTGTTTTGATGTTGCCTGATTTTAATTGAATGCGTGAAATACTATTACCCACACCGTTGTATACATATAAATTTGACCCTTTCGCATCCAATAAAATTTTTCGTGGATAACGTCCAACTGCAAACTTTTGTACGACTTGTTGAGTTGCCAAATCGATTGCAAAAACTTGGTCATAATCTAAAGAAGTTACATAAGCGGTTTTTCCATCATGACTTAATACTAGATCTGTCGCACCAACGCCACGACACATATTGTGATCACAACCATCTTCCTCTCGTGGCAGTCGATGCTCATAAATCAATTCTTCTTTTAAAGACTTCAGATTGAAACGGTAGACCGCATTTTTCTCCGTTTCGGTATAGTACAGATCATCACCATAACGCTTAAAATCTGCCATCGAATTCATATTTTGAATCGGTGCAATTTGTGAGGGAACTGGCGCGACAAAAACATGCTGATCATAAAATTTTCTTACCTCTGTTTTACGTTCAGCACATTCATTTAAAAATTGTTGTTTTGGTTTTTCGACATAATAAGCAATTTCACTAAAGTCATCACCTCTCCAAAGATAAGAACAATAAGAAGTCGCTCCTTTTAATTGATCCATCTCTTGCTCTAATGCCGAAGATTTTTGCTGCGCTTCTTGTTCAGAAGGAATTACCGCCAATAATGCTTTTACTTTCTTTATATTTGCTTCAGTCTGAGCTACTCGTTGGTATTGTTTTGCATAGCTTGGAGCATGTTCAGCATCATAATTATCTAGTTCATGATAAGTTGCGATGAAAGCATCATAGGCTTTTATGTTGGCAGTTAAATAATGCCCAATCGCCAATGCCTGTTGATTTAAATAATTAATATTTTCTTGATGTTGCTTTCTTACCCGCTTCGACACAATTGAACCAAATTCATCCAATTTTTCTTGGTACTGATCAATGTGTTTGGTTAACTGCAACAATTTTTCCTGTTGTTTCTCTTGCACTTCTTTCATATCGTTTAATGCATAACGATAATTACTTCCCTGCTCATCATTAAACAATGGATATGGCTGATCAATCTGAATGTTATTTAAAATCACCTGATTGAATTCAACATAAGGGCTAAGTGCCTTTTGAATCTGTGCAAATTCAAGATTAATTTGAGTTAAATCTGAATACAACATCGCATCCAGTTTAGATAAACTTGGATCAATTTTACGTGCTTGCGTGTTCGACAATGTCGTTTTGTATAAATCTAAATATTGTGCCGATCGGGTAAAATATTTCGTCCAAAATTGTCTATTTTTATAGTCTTCTACAAATCCTGAATATAGTGAATCATCCGCATCTATTTTAAAATATTGCGGATATAAGCGTTCTACATCAGCTCTAAATGATTCCCTAGATTCCTCAGCGTCTGGTTCTGAATGTACATGCTCGCCCATACTTGCAGCAGCATAAGCAGATGCCGATACATCTTCTGATGCTGCATAACTAAACTGACCAATAGATAAAATAATGCCTAAACTGAGGGCTAAATATGTTTTTTTCATGTCTTACTCGATTCAAATTATCTTTCTAATAAAAATAAATATTTAATTTTTCGAGCACATCCTAACAAACTATTTTATGAATCCCAAATTTTAACCACAGATCAAAAAAATTAATTTTTGCTGCTATTTAAAAAAAAAAGTGAATTTTAAGCAAAAAAAAATCGCCCAAATATGGCGATTTTTTCTAAAATTTAATTATTTTGGTTCAAAACGCTTGGTTAATTTAGTTAAACCAGTCGCCAGTTTTTGATAACCTGTTGGTAATAAACGCTGCGCTAAATCAACAATAACCGCATCACCACCAATCAATAAACGACGTTTATCTGCAATCACGGCATCCAAGATTTCTTGAGCCGCTTCAACTGCTGGCTTACGCAATAATTTATTAAATGCTTTTGCAGATTTATCAGGATTCATGCCCAAGGATTTTAAACTGTCATTCATACGAGCATCATTGGCGATGTTGGTACGAATACCACCTGGATGGACACAAAGCGCACTCACACCGCACTTCTCAATATCAAGCTCTTGGCGTAATGATTCCGTAAAACCACGTACCGCAAACTTCGTTGCATTATAACCAGACTGCGTTGGTTGCGCGGTTAAGCCAAAAATACTTGAGGTATTAATGATATGACCATCACCTGTTTTCTTGATATAAGGTAAAAATTCTTTGGTACCGTAAACCACGCCCCAGAAGTTGATCCCAACGATCCACTCAAGTTCTTCATAGCTTTCGCCTTCAACGGTTGCACCCAGAGCGACACCTGCATTGTTGAAGATCATATTAACAGAACCATGATTTTGAACAGTTTCTTCTGCCCAAGCTTTCATTTCTTCTTGTTTTGCAACGTTTACTTTTTTCGTTGTTACACGAACATTATAAGGCTTTACCAACTCAACAGTTTCAGCCAAGCCCTTTTCATTCACATCACTAATCGATAAATGACAACCTGCTTTTGCAAGTAAAACAGCAAGTTGTTGTCCCATACCAGAGCCAGCACCAGTAATTGCAGCGACTTTGTTTTTAAAATTTTTCATTGTCTATCCTTTTTTAAATTCCGCACACAAAAATACAAATATGTGCAGCTCTCATGCACAATATAATTTTGACAATTCATATTGTCAATATTATATTATCAATTATCCGATGTTTTTTTATACAAAAATAACAGAATAGGTTTCAATGGCTTTTATTGCTAAAATAGCCGCTTCTTTGTGACAATCGATCATGACACGAGTATTTTTTTAAGATGACTGAGCAAACTTTAACTGAAAAGAAAACCATAAAAACAACAAAAGAACGTCAATTTAAAGGCATGTCTCTGTCTGAGCGTAAACTTGCACGTCGAGAAAAATTAATCGAAGCAGGGATTGAAGCCTATGGAAATCATGGTTTTTTTTCTGTGACGGTCAAAGACATTTGTAATGAAGCAAAACTGACTGAACGTTATTTCTATGAGTCATTCAAGAAAAGCGAAGATCTTTTTCAAACCATTTTTTTACAACTCATTGAACAATTACAACAAACTGTCATGACAGGTGTTATGCAAGCTGCACCTGATCCAAAAAATATGATTCGAAGTGGTCTCACTGCAATTTTTACCATGTTAAAAGATGATCCACGCGTTGCTCGTATTATTTATGTGGATGCCATGTTGGTTCAAGAACTGCATAATCACGCCACCATCCATGAAACCATGGGACGTTTTGATCGTTTAATCCATTCCTTTGTCACGTTGATGTTGCCTCATATTGAGCGCAGTGAACAAGAAATCTCCCTTGTTGCGACTGGACTGAATGGTTATGTTACTCAAATCGCCATTCGTTGGGTGATGGGTGGCTTTAAACAATCCCTCGATGAAATTGTTTCAGCCTGTGAAACCGTATTTGTCTCATTAATAGATTCATTTTCCACAAAATAGTTTTTAATTTTAATCATTTGAGTTAAATTAACTTTGTCATAAAACTGTCAAATTTTAATTATTTTCAAATCATTAAAGACACTTTTACTGAAAAATAAAAGTGACTTATTGTTCAAATGTCATAGTTCATTCATCAGAATGGCATTTTTTTGTCACATTTTTTTGCAAAAAAGCACCAACATCTCCTTTTTGCAATGATACTGTCACAATTAATCTTTGTAATAAGCCTGTCATAAATAAAAAACGGTACACCGTTCATACATAGGATATTGCGTTGTGAAAGATGACTATATATTAATCGTCGATGACGAACTTCCGATTCGAGAAATGATTCACACTTCATTGGATATGGCTGGTTTCCAATGTTTACAAGCTGAAGATGCAAAACAAGCCCATCAAATGATCGTTGACCAACGACCAGCTTTGATTCTACTCGACTGGATGATGCCTGGTGGTGTCAGTGGTGTAGACTTATGTCGTCGCTTAAAACGTGATGAAAATTTATCTGAAATTCCTGTCATCATGTTGACTGCCCGTGGTGAAGAAGACCATAAAGTTCAAGGTCTAGATGCGGGTGCAGATGACTATATGACCAAACCATTCTCAACACGTGAATTGGTTTCTCGTATTAAAGCAGTATTACGTCGTGCCAATGCACTCAGTGGTGAAAAAACCATTGATGCCAATGGCTTAGTCCTAGATCCTGTTAGCCAACGTGTTAGTTTTGGCAACAGCATTTTAGATATGGGGCCAACAGAATATCGCTTATTGGCATTCTTCATGACCCATCCAGAACGTGCTTATACGCGTGCTCAATTACTGGATCAAGTTTGGGGTGGCAATGTCTATATAGAAGACCGTACCATTGATGTACACATCCGTCGTTTGCGCAAAGTACTTGAACCTTATGGTGCTGACCGCTATGTACAAACTGTCCGCGGAACAGGCTATCGCTTCTCTACACGTGCAGATGTTGCTTTAGGCTAAATATTTTCAAAGCAATGATTCTCTAGGTAAAAAATTTTCTATGTATGAACCCTACCCCGTCCCAGACCTTGCACGTGAACATAAAAAATTCCGCTATAGCAGTCTGTGGGAGTTTGCTAAACAAGATTTACGTCTACTGGCTTTCTTAATCGTTATCGGTGGATTTATTGGTTTAGGGATCGGGTACTTTTGGATTTGCATCTCCATTGCCTTTGCTGTTTTTTTTATGTTTCAGTTGCGCTCTTTATACCTTGTGAACGAGTGGATTTCTAATCGACCTTACGATTCACCACCCAACTTAGAGGGGATTTGGGGCGCACTGCTTTTCAATGTTTATCGTGCTCAACGCCAAGAACGTGTTGTTCAAGCTGAAATGGTTGGGCTCATTGATCGCGCACAATCTTCACTGGTTGCCTTAGCTGAAGCCGTTATTCTTACGGATGAATTACACCAAATTGAATGGTGGAATCCTGCGGCAGAAAGGCTACTCGGGATCCAACCTTTGGATCGTGGACGCAATATTCTCACGATTATTCGTCAACCCAGTTTTATTGAATATTTTAATAATATTGACCAATCACCTGATGGAATCAAAATCAAATCATCCGTTTATGAAGAGCACTATGTTCAAATTAAATTGACCAGATTTGGTAGTGAGAGTCGTTTACTCGTCGCTTATGACGTTACACGTGTGCATAACTTAGAACAAATGCGTAAAGATTTCGTCGATAATATTTCACATGAATTACGTACACCGCTGACTGTACTCAGCGGTTATATTGAAACCTTTACCGATCAAGAAGATTTAAATCCGCGTTGGAAACGTGCATTTGAGCAGATGCAATCGCAAACCCGTCGCATGAATGCTTTGGTGAATGATTTATTGCTATTGTCACGTTTGGAAGGCAATAAGCAAATTGCGAAGAATCAAATCATTGATATGCCAAATTTAATGAATCAATTATTTGATGATGCACAAGCCTACAATGTCGATTATGGACATACTTTAAACCTCGATATTGACAGTCATTGTGACTTGATTGGTTCAGATGCAGAACTTGCCAGTGCGTTTAGTAATCTAATTACTAACGCCATTAAGTACACCCCAAAAGGCGGGACAGTAACCATCGGATGGCATGATGATGCTGAGCATGGTTATTTCACTGTTGAAGATACGGGCATCGGCATTGATCCGAAACATATCCCTCGTTTAACCGAGCGTTTTTACCGTGTGGATAGTGCGCGTAGCCGTCAAACGGGTGGAACAGGCTTAGGACTGGCGATTGTAAAACACGTACTTATGCAACACGGCGCTTACTTAGAAATTGATTCTAAAGAAAATCAGGGGTCAATATTTAGAGTGGTTTTCCCGAAAGAACGCCTTGATTTTGCAGGGTAATTCAATCGAAAATCACGTAATTTATAGAAAATTCGCACAACACTTTTAAATCACGCCAATTTAAAATAAAAAACACCTTCTAAATTAGAAGGTGTTTTTTAATCAGCATAGTAAAGCAAATAGTTATGCTTAAATGATGATACTTAAACAGATAACAATTAAAGCGTATGACCTAAAGCTTCGCCCATCACCACTTCCGAATTTGCCTTAAATTGTGCATCCCAATTCATTTTATCTTGTTCAAATAAAACAATTGCCGTTGAACCTAAATAGAAACGACCGAGTTCAGCACCTTTTTCTAACTTTAATTCGTGATGATTGAGTTCAACTCGACCTGTAGGTTTAACCTTACCTGTCGCGACTGTTTCAATCCCAGCAACAATCATAGCACCCACTAAAACCACCGCCATACGACCAAGTTCAGTGTCAAACAAACACACCATACGTTCATTACGTGCAAATAATCCTGGAATATTTTCCGCAGTGGTTTGATTCACTGAGAATAACTCACCCGGAATATACAAAGTTTCTGTCAAAGTCCCTGCAAAAGGTACATGCACACGATGGTAATCACGTGGTGATAAATAGACTGTCGCAAACTCACCATTGATAAATGGTGCAGCCAATTGTGGATCACCAATTAACTTATCAACTGAAAAGCTTTGACCCTTGGCTTGAAACACATCACCGTTTTCAATTTTACCAAGTTGTGAAATTGCGCCATCTGCGGGTGATACGATACTGGTTGGATCAGCATCAATTTCACGAGTCCCATCTTTTAAAGCTCGGGTAAAAAATTCATTAAATGATTTATATTTTAAAGCATCGGTTTGCTCTGCAATCGAAAGATCAATGCCATATTGAGCTTTAAATGCTTGAATTACGACATTTTTAATGATTGGGTTTTCACTGGCTGCAACTTTACCGACAACACGGCTCAATTGCTGTTGTGGAACGACTTTTTGCGCTTGAATAAAAATTTGTTTTTTTAACTTAGATGTAAGACTCACGCAGGTGATTCTCCAGTAATAATTGGACTGTCAAGGCGATTGCCCCATTCGCTCCACGCACCATCGTAGGCTTGAATTTTCCAATTCAATAAACGACCTAGAATATAAGCTAAACCTGAACGATGATGTGATTGACAATATACCACCACAGGTTGATCAAATCGAAAGCCCAATTGTTCTAAACGTTGTTGCGTGCGTTCTAATGGATGCAATTTTAAATGATTTTGACGATTAATTGCAGTACTCCACTCAAAATGTCGTGCACTTGGAATGTGACCGCCGCGTCTAGCTGCCAAGCGTTGCCCTGTATATTCTTCTGAAGTCCGACAATCCCAAACTTGAATCGCCTGTTGCTCAACTTTTTCGAGTAATTGATTATATTCAATACGATACTGTTCAATATCGGTTAAATTTACCTGTACCAATGGGGTTACTTTCTCAAAAGTTTCTGTGTCTGATGAGGTCGGATAAGCTTCTGCCAACCATGCGTGAATGCCACCATTTAATAGACTTGTATTGTAAAAACCTAAACTATGCAGGTTCCAAATGAGACGCCCAGCCCAAGCACCACCTTCATCATCATAGACCACCACATGATGATCTGGGGTGATATTTAGATATTCAACTAAAGCCTTTAAGCCCTCTTCATCAGGCAACAAACCCGAAGCTTGTTCTTCTTGTCGAACCAATAACTGCGGTTTTACATGCAATGCATGCGGAATATGTAACTGTTCATAAACTGAAGTTCGACTTAAATCGACAATACGGATTTTGTCGTGCCCTAAAAACGGCACAAGTTGTTCTGCTTCAATGAGTAATCCGAAGTTAAAGCTTGTAGTTGTCATACAATTTTTCTATTTTAAGACCTTGGACAGTCATGATCTTAGCACAGTGTATTTCAGCAATATGCTGATTTTTCGCATTCTTTTAGCAAAAAATCAGCTATCAATTTTCCATTATTCAACAACTTCTGGTATTTCAAACACCTGACGTAGATATGCCAAGAAAGTGTCATTATCGGTCATGGTTTTACCAGGACTATCTGAAATTTTGGCCACAGACTGTCCATTACATTCTACTAATTTCAACACAATATTAAGCGGTTTTTGCCCCATATCATTGGTGAGATTTGTTCCAATACCAAAACTGACTTGAAAACGATCTTTGAAATATTGATATAACGCCCAAGCTCGTTCGATATCCAAACCATCACTAAAGGTCAGCATTTTAGTTTTTGTATCAATTTTAAGCTTACGATAGTGCTGATACGCTTTATCGCCCCATTCAAATGGGTCACCACTATCATGACGTAAACCATCAAATAACTTGGCAAAATATAAGTCAAAATCACGTAAGAATGCATCCATACCGACCACGTCAGTCAATGCAATGCCTAAATCGCCACGGTATTCTTGTACCCAAGTTTCAAGTGCAGATTTTTGGAAATCTCGTAAGCGCACATCTAGCGCTTGAAAAGCTTGAAGAAATTCATGCGCCATGGTTCCAATCGGGAAAATATTCAACTCTTTGGCGATCAAAACATTACTGGTACCACGAAATACGTTGGGCACAGCTTTATGGAAAGTCTCAATCACATGACGTTGCCAATCTAAGCTATAACGACGACGCGTCCCAAAATCAGAAACCAAAAGTGGCGGATCATTCGGATTTTGTTCTTTTTCATATTGCTTGAGCAAAGCCACTTTTGCCTGCAGTCGGCATTCACCTTCTGCCAGAACTTCATCAGAACGAATGCGTTGGAAATATAGTTCATTCACAATAGCGAGAACAAAAATTTCAAACATCATCGCTTGAACCATCGGGCCTTCAACCCAAATATCCAGACGACCTTCGCTGTCGACCCCAGCTTTAATAAAGCGGCGTTTTAGTTGGAATAATTCTAAATAATCAACAAAATCACTTTTGATAAAACGCAAACTGCGCAAATAGACCAATTCATCTTCTTTGAATTTTAAGGTACAGAGCAAGTCTAATTGTTCGTTCAAATCATCCAAAATATCCGTCAATGGATATACCGTGTCATCTAAATTTCGACAACGAAAGTGATACACACTATGCGTTTGAGGGAATTTGTGTAAAACCACTTGTAGCATGGTGAATTTATATAAGTCCGTGTCCAACAAAGACTGAATTATTGGTTGCATAGCAAACTCTTTAGATAATCTTGTTCCACTATAAAAAGTAAATCCTTTCTTGCAAATCTAAAATTACGATTTTCAGAAATATTTCACACATTGTTCCATATTTCTATCAATAACGTTTAATTTTCTACTGTTCAAGATAAATAACAGAAAAGAGATTGTTACTAAAACAAAAACATTAACATACTATTATCATATAATATTATTCAATATTTTTTTATTCACTGTGATTGTAATCACATTAGTTTTTAATTATGATTCATCTTAACAAAAATTGTACTTTAATGTTCATAAAAACTATTTACTACCTCGCCTAAAAGGAAACTCAAATGGCAAAATTTAGTTTAAATGCGTTAGTTGATATTGATGGGTTTATTGCTGCTGCATTAGTTGACAGTTCAAGTGGTTTAGCACTTGCAACTGCAGGTTCTGGACTTGATTTGGAGCTTGCTGCTGCTGGTAATACCGAAGTGATTCGGGCAAAGCGCAAAGTTGCTAATGCATTAAATCTACAAGATAAAATCGAAGATGTTTTAATCACTTTGGGCAAGCAATATCACATCTTGCGCCCACTCGATAACAACGATGAATTATTTTTATATTTGGTTTTAGATCGTCAAAAATCAAATCTTGCAATGGCACGCCATGAATTAAAAGCGTTTGAAAAAGGTTTGGATTTCTCTTAATTCATTTATTTGCTTACATAAAATAGCCCTATTCATTAGGGCTACTTTATTTTCACAATCACATGATTTTTTAAACCTAATTTATGTTCATTTGACATTATTTATCTTGTATTGTCATTCTGAATATTTTGTACTTTCGTTGCATACTCAATCCCATGAGTATTGAGATAATCACGAATTAATTGACGCACAACCTGTGACGGTGTCAAATCCTGACGATGACATAATTCTTCAAATGCTTGCTTTTTAATAGGATCGATTAAGATCGTCAACCTTGCTGTTTTATTTTCCATGTCTTAATCCAATTTTAATTACAATCAAATGATAATATGATTATCATCTTATTTTTTCAAGCAATACCCTTGACCGCAAAGTATCTGAACAAAATTAAAACATTACTAGCGTAGCTGAAACTGATTTAAATAACCATATTTTTATTATGGTTTTATTTGTAAATTATCTAATATTCTTAAAAATCCTTTTTAATATTTTAAACCTCTAATTTTTATAAAATTAATCGCTAAGTATCTAAACTATTCAAACTCGGTTATTTGTAATATCTCTTGATTTTAATTTTATAGAAAATACAAAATGAATGGGATTTGTTAAACTTTAAAAATATATCAACTTTTAACTGTATTTACGAAATGCGCGCATTATTACAAAGAGTTCTTGAAGCCAAAGTGGTTGTCGATGGTGAAACAACGGGTGAAATTCAAAAGGGAATTTTAGTTTTTTTAGGATTGGGCAAAGAAGACAATCTTGAAAAGGGCAAAAAGCTAATTGATAAAATCTTAAAATATCGTTTTTTTGATGATGACCAAGGCAAAATGGGCTGGAATGTCAGCCAAGCCAATGGTGGCTTATTATTGGTTTCTCAATTTACCCTAATGGCACAAACACAGAAAGGCTTACGTCCAGATTTTGGTCCAGCAATGCCTCCTGCTGAAGCGAAAGCATTGTATGAACAACTAGTTGAGTATGCGCAATCACAATTTGAACATGTACAAACTGGTATTTTTGCCGCAGATATGAAAGTGCACTTGGTCAATGATGGGCCTGTGACCTTTAATTTAGAAGTGGAATAAACTCATTACTTTATAAAGAGTCGTAAACAAAAAAAGCCCTTATGAGATAGTACTGATCAATAAGAAAAATGATTGGATAAATTCTTAAAATCTCCCCTAACCCCTCTTTGAAAAAGAGGGGGACTTCTTGTTACTAAAATAATTTTTAGTATTGAAAAGCTCCCTCCTTTGGAAAAGGAGGGTTGGGGTGGATTCAAGAATTCTTAATTGACTGACATTACGTATGAAAGGCTTTTTTTAGAACTAAACTCTAAATCAAATTATTAAAACGATTTACCCGTCTTTTCTTTTAAGAACTGACGTGCCAATTTAATTTTATCTTTGACTGGCTTTGGCACTTTAGGTGGAATCAATTTCGCCACTTGGTTAAACCATACCAATAAGCTGAAGTCACCTTCCATCTTGATCGTGCCATTCTGCATACCCGTCATAAATGCAGTTGGATCACCTTTAACCAAAGTTTTTACACCTTGCTCACTATCAGCAAACTGCAAAACAAAATCTGCTTTTTCTTCAGCACCAGAAACTGTTTCAATCTGACCATTGTTGACAATAATCTGGCGAGCCACCCCCAAGTCTGTACCAATTTGAATACGGAACTGACGGTCATGGGTTAATTCAATAAATTTTGGACTAGTACGTGCCAATTGCTTCATACGAAGAGATAAACCCAATACAAGTAAATCCAGCGGATCTGTACTTGCATCAACGATAGGTAACTTCACAACTGGAATTGCAGAGAGTTTCATGACATTAAAGCCTGTTGTATTTTAAATTAGATTTGAATTTGTTCATCCTAGCATAACTTGTCATTTATTCGACATGGCTTTTGGAACAAAGTATAAGCTGAAAAAAAGGTATACCATTTTGATATACCTTTAAATGTCTAAATTGAATTTTTTCGTGTAATTAAAGTCATTGTGATTGTTTATAGATTCTCAGAAAACTTACAACACAACTCATTCATCATCATACACTGGAGTATGTTCAATATATTGGCGATTTGCCAATGCTTTTTGCGCGCGATTATCTTCACGTAACAACAACACAATCAAAGCAGACATCGCTAACATGATCGCAGTTAAATAACTATATGCCATCGAAATGTCGAAAACATTTTGTACGCTATAACGAATCGCTTCGAGCGTCGCCCAAAACAGCATCCCAGCAAACATAAAACCTAACCAATGACGGTAAGGGGAAAAGAAAACAGTAGCCAACGCTGCAGCAATCAGACCGAATCCAATAAGAGTTGCAAATGTCGCTGATACCATAAGAACCTCCGTCACAATAATGTCTTTCAAATACCGTCTAAATGGTGTTTCACAACACAACAAGCTTTATAATTTTTCTTTAATCATCTTAGAAAGCTTATGCTTTGCATTATGTCGTGTTTTTAACAGAAGAAAAGCGCTGTTTTCACTCCAAACGACATACTTTGTCGCAACATTCATTTGTCATTACATTTTTTAAGAATCCTGTTTTTCGTAGAATCTAATCACCATCAATCTTGGCGTGTCATTACAAAAAAATACACACAGTTTTTAAACATAAAAAAACTTTTTTAAGTTCGAAATGAATATTTTTACTGGTCTGTTTAAAAGTGATACAACCACCATGATGTGTTTAATTTACATACAAAAATAGCGGCTAATTCGCCGCTATTTTGTCATCGTTTTGCAATATATCGTTTACAGATTATGCACGACTTAAATCTTTATCATGTACACCGAGCAGATACAAAACACCATCTAAACCGACGCTCGAAATCGCTTGATTGGCATTTTGACGAACCAAAGGTTTAGCACGGAAAGCAACACCTAAACCTGCGATCGAAAGCATAGGTAAATCGTTTGCACCATCCCCTACTGCAATCGCTTGTTCAGGTGAAATACCCATTTTTTCAGCCAATTGAGTCAATAGGAACGCTTTACGCGCACCATCCACAATATGACCTTGAACTTCACCCGTCACCACACCATTTTCAACATCGAGAATATTGGCATGCACTTCGTCAATGCCCAATTTCTCTTGCAGATACTCAGCGAAGTATTGGAAGCCACCAGATAATATTGCAGTTTTATAACCCAAAGATTTCAGTGTTGAAATTAAACGTTCAGCACCTTCAGTAATGGTTAAGCGTTCTGCAATTTTCGGTAATACCGCTGCATCTAAGCCTTTTAACAATGCAACACGGGCACGGAAGCTTTGTTGGAAGTCCAACTCACCTTGCATGGCACGTTCAGTAATTTCAGCAACTTGATCACCAACGCCAGCTTCTTTAGCGAGCTCGTCAATCACTTCTTGCTCAATCAATGTGGAATCCATATCAAAGCAAACAAGGCGACGGTTACGACGGTACGCATTGTCTTCTTGTACAGCAACATCGATGCTAGATTCGGCAGAAAGACGTAAACACGCTGCTCGCATGGCTTGTGCATCGAGCATTTGCCCTTTTAAGCCAAACTGAACACAAGAACGCTTTGGTCCTTCATTTTGTCCATCACGTTCTGGACGACCAGATAATCGAGTAACAGTTTCGATATTGAAACCTTGGCTCGATACAATATTGGTCACAGCTTGTAAATGCGCAGCGGTTAATTCGGGTGCTAAAGCCGTCACGATATAACGGGTTTGCCCACCTTCACTCACCCACTGGTCATATTCTGCCCCTGAAATCGGTTTAAAACGAACTGTTAAACCAATATCATGTGCTAAAATAAGGATGTCTTTCATTGCTAAAGCTGTTGCAGTTTGATCGTTTGACGAAACTACAATACCTAAAGTCAATTGATTATGGATAACCGCCTGCCCTACATCTAATATTTGCAAAGAATGTACGGACAACACTTGCATTAATCGAGTAAACTGATTGGGTTGGTCAGGTCCTAAAAATGAAATAAGAATGATTTCTCGCATGAATTGACTCGGGTCTGAGCTACAACAATTGTTAGAATCATAATCGAAATCGAAAATTTTTGCTTTGGAAGTTTACGTTGAATGCGCCAAGACAAGGGCTATTTGCTAGCCTACTCATTGTAAGTTTTGCATTTCATACCTTTTTATTGGTAGTTGCAACAACACATCAGTTAAATGAAAACCGTGCCAGTCAGGGTCAGCTCATGACCAGTCAGCTGGTCACAGACAGCTTATCTGAACTTGAGCCTGCCAATACTGTTTCATTGGCACTGCTTGCCAATCGCTATGCGACCAATCCAAGCGTGGCGTCAATTCGTATTCTTGATTCAAAAAAACAGGTACTTGCAACCAGTGGCATGGCTAAAACTCGCCAAGGTGAGATCTTTGTTCGTGATGCTTTGCAGAATGAAAAAAATGTCGGTACTGTTGAAATCACACTGATCAAACCGAGTATTGGGGAAATTCTACGTACCCAATGGCTCGCAATTTTGGTGTCATTCCTGATTCATGCTTTCTTATGGTTAGCTTATCGTGCCATTGCTCGTCCGACACGGAGTGAGTTTTTAGCGCGTATGAATCATGAAGCTCGTTTAAAACATGAGATTCAGCAACTCACTGAAGCATTGGAAGCTGAAAAAGCCAATCACACCATTGCGATGTCGCAAGTTCAACAACAGGCTCAAATTAAAGCAAAACCAGAACCTAAAGTATTGCCAAGCACAACACTTGAAAATGATCGTGAAGTGATTGCACTGAACATTCAATATTACGATCCAAAACAATTGATGAATACAGTCAATCAATCTGTGTCATTGCCCTATTTTAATTTATGTCAGATTTTTCTCAATAAAAGCATTGAGCTGTGCGCACAGCATTTCAAATTAAATTCTAAAGATTTCACTGTGCACCAAGAATTTAATCAAAATGGTGCTTTGGTTAGCATCGACGCTGAAAAACCCAATGCAGCTCAATCCATTTTAATGATTGGCTCGGTCTTTCAACTGTTATCTGAAGTGCTTTATAAACGTTATCGTGAAGATAAGCGTTTCGTTCTTCAAACCCGTTGTGCTGTGACCAATTCAGTTGAAGCGATGCAATTGGATGCTTTAGAAGCTGCAGATCGTTTGGTGAATCATCTGATTGCCAAAGAAATGGCATTGTATTTAAGCAACGATCAACTCAAACATATCGATGAATGTTATCAATTGGTTGCATTACCAAATCCAACCAATGTACTGACACGTCATTCATTTATGATCAATGGGATGAACAATGATTGCGCTGAACTTGCACAGTCTATTCGTACTGAGATTTTAAAAGGTAAAAAGAATTCAACAGCTTCTGAATCTACCTCATAAAATAAATCGATCGTGCCAAAGCCCTCAACATTTTAATTGCTTGAGGGCTTTTTTATTGTGAGAAATATCTATTACGAGAAATTTCTCATAAGTTAATCTTAAATTTATCGCTATGAATGTTGAAACTTTATACAAAATTAACTCAAATCAATTTTTCTTCTCTTTTCATACCCCTACAAGCTTGTGTATAACTATGTAGCGCAAAGGAAGATGATTAACATAGGCAAAATACGTAAAAACACGTAAACTATGTGCCGAATCAATTAAACGAAAATGTCATACGACAGAACAAAAAGGTGAAGGTTGATGCCGCTCAATACCGTTGAAGAGCTTGTAGCAGACATCCGTGCAGGGAAAATGGTTATCCTGATGGATGATGAAGATCGTGAAAATGAAGGCGATTTAGTCATTGCTGCAACACACGTACATCCTGAAGACATCAACTTTATGATCACCCATGCTCGTGGTCTAGTCTGTTTAACTTTAAGCCGTGAACGCTGTAAACAACTCGATTTGCCATTAATGGTAGATAGCAATGGTGCTCAACACGGTACAAATTTCACGCTTTCAATTGAAGCAGCAAACGGTATTTCTACGGGTATTTCACCGGCAGAACGCGCACATACCATTCAAACAGCAGTCGCTGCGCATGCCAAACCTGCTGACATCGTGCAACCCGGTCATATTTTCCCATTGATGGCTCAACCTGGTGGTGTATTACATCGCGCAGGTCATACTGAAGCTGGCTGTGACCTATCACGTTTGGCTGGTTTAGAACCTGCTTCTGTCATTTGCGAAATTATCAATGAAGATGGTTCGATGGCACGTCGTCCAGACCTTGAAGTATTTGCAGAAAAGCATGGTTTAAAAATTGGTACGATTGCAGATCTAATTCATTATCGTATGACCAATGAGCAAACTGTTGAACGCATTGATCAACAAAGCATCGACACAGAATACGGTACTTTTGAACTATACCGTTATCGCGAAATTGGTAATCCAGATATTCATTTGGCTTTAGTTAAAGGTGAGCCTAAAGAAGGCGTAACCACTGTTCGTGTACATGGTTTTAATCCTGCACGTGACTTGCTCAAATTGAATAAGCAAGATGGTGAAGCCGCATGGAACTTGGACAAAGCACTTAAGACGGTTGCTGAAAGTGATCGTGGTGTTTTAGTCTGGATTGGTCAACGTCATCTGACTGACCTCGGTCCTGCACTTGAAAACCTAGGCAAGCCAAAACCAACCAAATCAAATGCTGCACTTTCACAACAGTATCAAACCATTGGTGTGGGTGCACAAATTTTACGTGATCTTGGTGTAGAGAAAATGAAGCTTCTCAGCTCACCATTACGTTTTAATGCATTATCAGGCTTTAATTTAGAAGTGGTGGAATACATCACTGCTGACAACAAAACAGCGCAATAATTTTTTGATCGTCACTACTACTTCTTATGGAGAAAGTAGCGACGAATAAATAACTTCACTATTAAATACATCGAGGTTGCTATGGCGATTCGCCGAATTGAAGGTTTATTACATCTCGCAAGCGAAGACCGTTACGCGATTTTAGTTGGTCGTTTTAACAGCTTTGTTGTTGAACATTTATTAGAAGGTGCAATTGATACATTGCATCGCCATGGTGTAAGCGACGATAATATCACTGTCGTTCATGCACCAGGTGCATGGGAACTACCTGTAGTTGCTAAAAAATTAGCTGCTTCTGGTAAATTCGATGCAGTCATCGCACTTGGCGCAGTGATTCGTGGTAGTACACCACATTTCGACTTCGTTGCAGGTGAATGTGCTAAAGGTTTAGGTGTAGTTGGTTTAGACACTGGCTTACCTGTAATCAATGGCGTATTGACGACTGACAGTATTGAACAGGCGATTGAACGCTCTGGTACAAAAGCAGGTAATAAAGGTGGCGAAGCTGCCCTTACTGCAATTGAAATGGTTAACCTGTTAAAGGCAATTTAAAGCATGTCGCAAACACTCCAAGCTACTTATGCAGCAAAACGTAAAGCTCGTCGTTTTGCTGTACAAGGGATTTATGAATGGCAAATGAGCCACAACCCAGTGCATGAAATCGAAGCACGTACACGTGCTGACAATGCGATGCATAAAGTGGATCTCGGCTATTATCATGAGTTGCTCACTGCTGTGATTGCAAATCATGAAGCATTGGATGCTTTACTGATTCCAGTTCTAGATCGTGAGATCGAAGCATTGGATGGTGTCGAACTTGCTACATTACGTTTAGGCGCGTATGAATTGAAAGATCATCTTGAAATTCCATACCGTGTCGTACTTGATGAAGCCATTGAACTGGCAAAACACTTCGGTGGTGCAGACAGTCACAAATACATCAATGGTGTATTAGACCGTTTGGCAACTAGCCTCCGTGATGCAGAAAAGCAACAAGCGAAATAAGTTGTTTTTACATGGCTGAGTTTTCAATTATTGAAACCTATTTCAATCGTCGAAATAATACTGACGTAGATTTGGGGGTCGGCGATGACTCAGCCCTGCTCACCCCTCCGCGAAATCATCAGCTGGTGATTTGTGCAGATACTTTGGTCGCTGGACGACATTTCCCGCTCGATACATCCCCACATGCGATTGGTTGGAAATCTGTTGCTGTCAATTTATCTGACATTGCTGCAATGGGAGCCAAACCACACAGTATTCTTCTGGCATTGAGCCTACCCCAAATTGATCATGACTGGCTGAAAGATTTTAGTCAGGGTTTATATGATTGTTGCGATCAATTTGGGGTACGTTTAATTGGTGGTGATACCACGCAAAGTCCACATTTGACCCTCAGTGTGACAGCACTCGGTTGGATTGAAACAGGCAAAGCTGTGACACGTTCAGGTGCACAAGTTGGTGATCTGATTGTGGTCAGTGGTTCAGTTGGCGATGCAGCTTTTGCTTTACAACATTTAGGTCATCCATTACAACAACGCTTAGACTACCCAACTCCACGCTGTGAATTAGGTGACATGTTGAAGGGTTTAGCCTCAAGTATGATTGACGTTTCAGATGGTTTAGCTCAAGATTTAGGCCATATATTAAATGCATCTGATGTCGGTGCAAAAATTCAGCTAGATCAACTCCCTATTAATAATGCTTTAAGGGATTTAGATAACAATCAGCGATGGAAATATGCCTTAGCGGGTGGTGATGATTATGAGTTATGCTTTACAATAACAATGCAAAACTACCAAAAACTTTTGCAATTACAGCCGAATGTAAAAACTACAATCATCGGTGAAATTACTCAACAACGCGGATTAGTCTTTGAAAAAGATGGCTTAGATCATCCTCTTCATTTAAATGGATATCAACATTTTGCATAAACCTCCAATCATCTTTAAAAATATGACTTGGGCTGAACGTTGCATCGTCTTTTGTGGTGTAGGTTTTGGTTCTGGTTTAGCACCTAAAGCGCCAGGTACGTTTGGTTCAGCATTCGCCTTATTATTCGTTCCCATTTGGCTTGCAATTGGTTTTTATGCCTCCATTTTAGCGATATTGATCATGTCACTGGTCGGAATTTGGATTTGTGGCAAAACAGCTGACATCATCCATGTACATGATGATGGGCGTATTGTTTGGGATGAATTTGCAGGACAATCAATCACCTTTCTTCCTCTCATTTATTTTGGTCAAATGAATTGGATTTGGGTATTGGTCGGTTTTGCATTGTTCCGTTTATTTGATGTTTGGAAACCTTGGCCAATCCGTGTCATTGATCAAAAAGTCGATGGTGGCTTTGGCATTATGTTTGATGACATCATTGCTGGTTTCTGGGCAGCAATTTGTATTGTAATTTATTTATATTTTAAAATGGCTTAAGCCAAATCAGTTAGGTGTGATATGTCAACAACTGTGATCATTCTTGCTGCAGGTAAAGGTACGCGTATGCGTTCTAGTTTGCCCAAGGTACTTCAACCTTTAGCAGGTCGTCCTTTACTTGGTCATGTGATTGAAACAGCAAAACAATTACAAGCAAAAAATATTATAACAATCTTTGGTCACGGCGGTGATCTGGTTCAAAATGCCTTTGCCAATGAAAATGTAGAATGGGTTGAACAAACAGAACAACTCGGTACTGGTCATGCCGTTAAAGTCACTTTGCCTGTATTACCACAAGATGGAATTTCACTGATTCTGTCGGGTGATGTGCCTTGTGTACAGCAAAGTACCCTGCAAAAATTAGTCGATGCCTCTACTACAACAGGTATTGGTCTGGTGACTTTAACCTTGGATGATTCAACAGGTTACGGTCGTATTGTACGCAAAGATGGTAAAATTCAAGCCATTGTTGAACATAAAGATGCTTCAGAAGAACAGCGTCAAATCAAAGAAATTAACACAGGAATCTACTGTGTCAGCAATGCCAAATTGCATGAATGGTTGCCTAAACTCAGCAATGATAATGCGCAAGGTGAATATTACCTGACCGATATCGTGGCAATGGCTTTGGCAGATGGGATGGAAATCGCTTCGATTCAACCCGAATTGGCTTTTGAAGTTGAAGGTGTCAATGACCGCGTACAACTTGCTGCTTTAGAACGTGAATTTCAAAATTATCAAGCAAAGAAATTAATGCAACAAGGTGTTCATTTAATAGACCCTTCTCGTTTTGATTTACGTGGTCAACTCAATGTCGGGCAAGATGTACGAATCGACATCAATGTCATCATCGAAGGTGTTTGTGAGTTTGGTGACAATGTCGAAATTGGTGCAGGCTGTGTGATTAAAAATACCAAAATTGCTGCAGGTACTAAAGTTCAACCGTATAGCGTGTTTGACAATGCTGTTGTCGGTAAAAATGTACAAATTGGTCCATTTGCCCGCTTACGTCCTGGTGCAAAACTGGCGAATGAAGTACATATCGGTAACTTTGTAGAAGTGAAAAATACTTCGATTGGTCATGCATCGAAAGCCAACCATTTTGCCTACTTAGGTGATGCAGAAATCGGTGCTGAATCGAATATTGGTGCAGGTACCATTACCTGTAACTATGATGGTGCCAATAAACACAAAACGATCATTGGCGACAATGCCTTTGTCGGTACCAATAACTCATTGGTTGCCCCTGTAAAAATTGGCAATGGTGCAACAACAGGTGCAGGCTCAGTGATTACGCATGATGTTGCTGACAATAGCCTTGCATTTGAACGTGCAAAACAAATTTCTAAAGAAAATTATCAACGTCCCCAAAAGACTACGAAATAAGAGGATATAACGATGTGCGGAATTGTTGGTGGCGTTGCTGAACGTAGCATTACAAATATTTTAATCGAAGGCTTAAAACGCCTTGAATACCGTGGTTATGACTCTGCTGGTGTTGCATTGGTCGATCATGGTCAAATTTTACGTGAACGTCGTGTCGGTAAAGTTGCAAACCTTGAACAAGCGGTTTCTGAGTCTAATATTTTAGGTTCTTTGGGGATCGCACATACCCGTTGGGCGACCCATGGTAAACCAACTGAAAATAATGCGCACCCGCATATTTCAAGTAATGTAGCTGTAGTTCATAATGGTATTATCGAAAATTATCAAGAGCTTAAAGACGATCTCGAAGCCCTTGGTTATGTGTTTACCTCACAGACTGATACAGAAGTGGTTGCACATTTAGTGCATGAAGCTTTGAAATCTACACCTGATCTACTCAAAGCAGTTGAACAAGTGGTTCCACAGCTCAAAGGTGCGTATGCCCTAGGTATCGTACATACAGATCATCCAAATGAATTGATCGCGGTGCGTGAAGGATCGCCATTGGTCATTGGTTTGGGCATTGGTGAAAACTTCATCAGTTCTGATCAACTCGCACTATTACCTGTGACGAATCGCTTTATGTACCTTGAAGAAGGCGATATTGCACGTTTAACCCGTAGTTCAATTGAAGTATTTGTAAATGGTCAAGCTGTAGAACGCCCAGTCAAAGAGCTAGATGCAACTATAAGTAATGCGTCTAAAGGCGAATATAAGCACTACATGCTTAAAGAAATTTACGAGCAACCTGAAGCCATTCAGCAAACCATTTCTCAAGCTTTAAATGGCAATGCTTTACGTGATGACTTCTTAAAAAATGCAGAGTTAGATTTTAAAAATATTCAGCAAGTACAAGTTCTTGCATGTGGTACCAGTTACCATGCTGGGATGATTGCGAAATATTGGTTAGAGCAGCTGATCGACTTACCTTGCCAAGTCGAAATTGCTAGCGAGTTCCGTTATCGCTCACCTGTGATTGTTGGTAATACACTTTACGTTTGTATTTCACAATCTGGGGAAACTGCGGATACTTTAGCTGCACTACGTGATACTCAAAAGCGTGCTAAAGCAAAAGGCTTAAATATCAGTACGATGACCATTTGTAATGTTGCAACATCATCAATGGTACGTGAAACTAATCACCATTTATTGACGCTTGCAGGTCCTGAAATTGGTGTGGCTTCTACTAAAGCATTTACCACCCAACTTGCAGCATTAATGTTGCTGACTCTAAAATTAGGTCAAGTCAAACAAACAATTTCTGAAGAACGAATTACAGAAATCACCTCAGCTTTATGGCACTTGCCAAAAGTCATTTTGGATACCTTGCAAGGTGATAAAGCTATTTTACGTCTTTCTGAACTGTTTAAAGAAAAACAACATTGCCTATTCTTAGGTCGTGGCACAGAGTTCCCAATTGCACTTGAAGGCGCATTGAAATTAAAAGAGATTTCATATATCCATGCAGAAGGTTATGCTGCGGGTGAACTGAAGCATGGTCCACTTGCATTAGTAGACAATGACATGCCTGTAGTAATTCTTGCACCGAAAGATGACATGTTAGATAAACTCAAATCAAACATGGAAGAAGTACAAGCACGTGGTGGCGAATTATTTGTTTTCGCGGATGAAAACAGTGGAATCAAAAACCAAGACCGTCAACATGTCGTGCATGTACCGACTGTAAATACTTGGTTAGCACCAATTGTTTATAGTGTTCCAGTTCAGTTGCTTTCTTATCATGTTGCAGTACTTCGTGGTACAGATGTTGACCAACCACGAAATCTCGCAAAATCCGTAACTGTAGAATAATCAATAACTTACATCAATGTATTTGTATGGGAGAGCACTTTTAAGTGCTCTCCTTGCTATTTTAAATCACATACAAACCAACTGTATCTCTTCTATTTCACCGTAACTTTCACAGGTGTAGAAAAAATTTGATAATAGTTCTGTGCATCCATTTGATATTTATAACCCGCCAAAATATAAGCAGTTCCTTTCTCTAGAAAATACAACTGACCATTTTTAAACTCATATTGTGGCGAACCCGCTAAAACAACAAAATGATCCGTCACTTCATTAAATTCTTGACCATCCTGTTGTTTTAATTCTACATTCATAGATACAGGGTTCCCCCTTTGAACTTGAGCACTTTTCGGTGCTTGAATATCAACGATGTATTTAGAATAAAGCTGTGATGAATTAGTGGTAATCCCATAAGTCCCTGCAATATAGAGTTTCTTAAAGGTTTCCGCATCTAAAGCCCAAGGCCAAAAACTAATACCACGATGTTTGGTATTTTCCAAAAGAGCAATTAAATCCGCACGATACGCTGGATTATAGGTCGAATTATATTTTTGAACATCTGCATTAATCTGTTTGACATTGGCTAAAACACTGCGGCTATTTGGCATATTTCCCACCAATAAACCTCGAGAAATCTCTGGAATTTGAGACTGAGCTCGCGCAACTTGAGCCGTATTAAATGAAGTCGTTACCACCTGATTTTCAACTTGGTATTTTTTAATTTCTTCCTGCATTTTAGGAACTAAAGCAGGGTTAGCACTTTTCATTTCAATCATTAATACAAAGTTAGGATTTTTTTTAAATGCTGAAAAATATTCGGCTAAGGTTGGGATTTGATAGCCTTTATTTTTGGTTTTTAGTTGTTTTACTTGAGCAAGTGTCATCTCCTCAATCTTGCCCGTTGCAGTTGTCGTACGATCAACCGTCGCATCATGCATCACTACAAGTTGTTGATCTTTAGTCAAATAAATATCATTTTCAACAATATCAGCTCCCAATACTACCGCATGTTTGGCACTTTCTAAGGTATTTTCATCTTCTAAATCAGGAACCCCACGATGCCCAATAATAAAAGGTTTGCGTAATAACGTATTTTTTGGAAATTGCTGTAAAACTTGCGTGAACAAAGGACTCTGCGTCGTGATCACACCATTCACGCCAGACGTTAAAATATAAGCTACATCCTGTACTTGGCTGGTGGAAGACTTCATCCATACGGTCATCAAATGCCGTTGAATAAAACTGATACTGGATTTATTGGCGAGGTTTTCTGGCAATATCACAATTCGTGCATAAGCTTGATTGGTACGTCGTACCATGTCAGACAATACTTTCTGATTATCTTTTAATTTTTCTGCACTTAGATCTAAAGCAGTACGGACTTGAGGGACCAGTTGATGAGCCGATTTCAAAATCTCTTCATTCTTTGACAATAAAGTAATGTCGCTAATGTCTTGTGTTTTTGAGAATAATTTTAAAGCCTCTAGAACCTGAATATCTTTGACTTCTAATACAGCAATAGTTTGACGTTTTGGATTGCTGAGATAGTGTTGCAAATGTTCTACAAGCTGTCCCGCTTGATCAATTAAGTTTAAATTGGCATCAAGTTGATAATACTGTTGATTGGCAATATTCATTGCACTATTTGCACTAACAATCGTCTGAATAATGGTCGGGGCTAAACCGACATTGCTTGGAATGTCTTGAACTTGTATTACTTTATTCTTTAATTCTGGCAAGGTACTTACTTGTTCAAAAACGTGTAGTTTTTTAATTTTAAGAATTAAGCCCGTCACTGAAAAACCGATTCCACCTTTGGCAGATAATTTCTCAATTTCAGTGTCTTGCATGAGTTGATTATTTAAATAATGTTGTACACGTTGTCCAGAAACCACAATACTTGCTTTATACCACTGATTTGGATGTATATTTTCAGAATAGCCTTTGGTTTCAATCACATCCCATGAACCATTACTTTTACGGCGACCAAATTCAGTCCCATTTTTTGCAGACGTATCAGCACGTAGTGTAAATTGATAATAACTGTTCGGAATCACACCCTGCGTTTCTGTCACATCATAGATCACACTGCCCCAACGTGAACGATTCACAGGCTGGTCTAAAGTGAATTCAAAATCAATGCGATAATTTTGTTGTTTTTCTAAATTTTGTGGCAATAGAATTGTGGTTGGTGCTGAGGCATTGGCACGACCATCGATGTTTAATGTGCCATTTTCCACATGAACAGTGCCTGGATTATTACCAGGAATCCGCCAACCCGTCGGAATGGATTGTTGCTGTGCAAAGTTTTGTTGATATAACGTTTTGAACGGTGCTGTGGTTTGACTCGTTTGAACGCGTGAAGTTATGTTTGTAGATACTTCAGCATGGCTGATCATCGGTAGCGTAAATAATACAGCCAAAATTAAAGCAGATAATTTCATAACATGTCTATTCATTTAAATCATTTAAAACATCCATTAATCCCAATGAATTGCTTTTTAAATGAAATCAGCCTAATTCAAATTTTAGCCATATTTTAAACCTTTCTGTGACCTTCGACAAAGAATCCTGCTTAGAAATTTTAGAATATACCTCAGCAGTAACAAAACAAAATTACTGTTGTTGCTGTTCCTGTTGCCAACGACGTTGCTGTAAACGCTCACCCTCAACCTCACGTTTATTACGTGCAGATTCGTACAATTTTGTGCCCTTTAACTCTGGCGGCAAATATTCCTGACGGACAAAATGTTCTGGATAATTATGTGGATAGAGATAATCCACGCCATAACCTTGTTCTTTCATTAACTTGGTCGGTGCATTTCTTAAATGTAATGGTACAGGTAAATTTGACGTACGCTCTGCCAATTCTAAAGCTTTATTAATGGCTAAATAGGTACTATTACTCTTAGCACTGGTTGCTAAATACACCGCACATTGTCCAAGAATAATTCGGCATTCTGGCATTCCAACCGCCTGTACCGAACGGAAACATTCTCCAGCCAATAACAGTGCATTTGGATTCGAGTTTCCAATATCTTCTGAAGCAGCAATCAGCATACGACGCGCAATAAATACGGGATCTTCACCACCTTTCAACATGCGCGCCATCCAATACAAAGTCGCATCTGGATCACTACCCCGAATTGATTTGATAAATGCAGAAACAAGGTCGTAATGTTGCTCGCCTGATTTGTCATAACGTGCAATATTTTGCTGTGCGACTTTGACTACAATCGCATTGGTGACAATATTTTCAATTTCAGGTTCAAAGGTACTGGCAACCAAATCGATCAAATTTAAAGCCTTACGTGCATCACCCGCAGCGAACTGAACCAGTGCATCAAACTCTTCAATTTGAATATGACGTTCTTGCAAAAATTGATCTTGTTGAATAGCACGACGAATCAATTCTTCAATCGCTTCATTGTCCAATGCTTTTAAGGTGTAAACCTGACAACGTGACAATAATGCGCTATTCACTTCAAAAGATGGGTTTTCAGTGGTCGCACCAATTAAAGTAATTTTGCCCTTTTCGACAGCATTCAATAAAGCATCTTGTTGCGACTTATTAAAACGATGAATTTCATCAATAAAAACCACAGGTGTCAGCAAATCACCACTTTCAGCAATCACTTCACGGAGTTCCTTAACCCCTGTATTCAGTGCAGACAAACTCACAAATGGACGATCGACTGCTTGTGCAAGCAATAGCGCAATCGTGGTTTTTCCTACACCTGGCGGACCCCAAAAAATAATTGAAGGTAAATGTCCTTGATCAATCATTTGACGCAAAGGCGCATCTGTACCAAGCAAATGATCTTGCCCAATAATTTCAGACAAATCACGAGGGCGTAGGCGTTCAGGAAGTGGAATATTAGTGTCTGACATGCTGCTTTTTTAATTGGTGAATGCTTTCCCTAGTCTACTATGGAAAGCATTAAATAGGATATTTTCAAAGTTAAAATTCAGTGATTAAAGTGAATCAACACAAACTAAGTAATAGCGATAAATTAAAATAAACGATTGTTTAAAACATCCATCAATGATGCTTGGAATACCTGTCCATGACTTAAATGTGGGTACAGCATCAATCTTGCATCAACGCCTTTATCAGCCAGATCGCGCACCGCCTGACGATTATTTTCAATCATTGAACTGTCTGCATTTGGACTCTTCTGTTCACCTACGGACTGAACCAAATCCCCTTCCATCACCAACAATTTTTGCCCTTTTTTCCAATCAATTTGAGCATTTTGAATTGCTTTTAACATTCGAGAGTCAGCCCATGATAATGATGGACTCGCGGCAAAATAATGAGAGAACCTTTGCTCATTTTGGTGTGCATTCAAGACTGTATCTAAAACAAATAACCCGCCATACGAATGTCCCCAGAGTGCCGTACGTTGTACATCCAATTTCACTTGAGTATTCACCCAAGGCATGATCTGCTCAAAAATGACCTGCCTAAACGGATGACTTCCGCCCGCCATCCGTTCAGGATTGCGTGGATCAGGCGTGATTTTTCCTGATTCATCAGGCGGAGTGTAATCCACTGAACGTGAGGCCGATTCAAAAGGTAAATTACTTTGATAACCAATGGCAATAAGTGCTGGACGATCATGCTCAGATAGATTTTTCAGCAGTTGCTCATCTAAACGTGACATGACTGAATTACCATCCAGCAGATAGAGTGCTGGTAATGATTGATTTTTATTGTGATGCTTAGGGATCGCTAACCATACTTTATAATTGCGTAAACGATCAGCTGATTGGAAATTCTGAACTTTAAATTGGTAATACTGCGAACCTTGATCAGCGATATTTTCACCCAATGGCTTTAAGTCAGGCTTTGCAGACACATTCAAAGCAGCACTAAAACAAAGGCTTATTATCAATAGATGAAAGCCAAATTTTTTCCACAACACGTTTACAACAATCATTTTCGATTATAGCTAAAATTTGAAATTGATTGATCATATTATCATTTGATAATGATTATCAATTATTATTTTAAATATTGTATAACCAATTTAACGTACCCAACGTACAATATATTCATCAATTTCGTCTTCATCGACATCTGTTTCCGAAATACAACGCCCTGCGACTGACTTTCTTGCCTTAATCACGTTATGTCGAGAACCTGTGATTAAATGATGCCAATTGGGTAGGTTCTTGGCTTCATACACACGTCGATAAGCACACGTAGAAGGTAACCAATGAATGTGTTCTAATTTTTCAGGTGTCAGTTGTACACAGTCTGGTACATGCTGGAAACGGTTTGCATAATCTGAACAATGCCCTGTTTGGCAATCCAATAACTTACACGCCACTTTGGTATAGGCAATTTCATGCGTTTCATCATCTTCAAGTTTGATTAAACAACACAAACCACAACCATCACACAATGCTTCCCACTCAGCTTGATTTAACTCGGTGAGAGTATATTTTTTCCAAAATTGCGGACGAATTTCGAGTGTCATAAAGCCATTCAATTACATGAAATAATGGATATATTATACTGCTATAACAATATAAACGAGAAAATATAAAACATCACAAATGGATTACATATCAAGACATTCATCACATTTTTTACACAGAACGCAACAACAGCGAGATCGAAGAAAATTTATACTCAACTTGTCAATCAGAGATGGAGGTAAAACAATGTTTCGATGGGCAATTTTTGCAATGATCCTTGCTTTAATCATCAGTTTATTAGGGTTCTACGATCTTGCGGGTATCTCTAAAAAATTTGGAATTTTATTTTTAATTCTCGCTGCCATTTTAGCCGCTTTTGGGTTTATTTTTAGAGGTAGAGCTTAATTTTTAAGTTATCATCTCTCGATCATTGAGCCTTTATTTTAGTTGAATTAACACATAATAAAATCAGTAAAAATTTCATAAATAAGCTCTATCTCATCATGTGTAGATATCAAATGTTTTTTCACATGAATTAAACACAACATCACAAACCCAGTTGCCATTTATACCTATAGTAAAACGACATAAAAACAAAACGGAGATTAGAATATGTTTCGTTGGGCTATTATCTTTGCTGTAATCGCCTTAGTTGCAAGTTTATTTGGTTTCGGTGGTGTCGCAGGATTATCAAAAGAATTTGCAATTATTCTACTGGTGATTGCAGTGATTCTTGCAATTGTTGGATTTCTATCCAGAGGGAAAGTTTAACAAGCTTCTAATTCTCACTAAATAAAAAAGAAGGTTTAAAACACCTTCTTTTTTTATGCCTTTTCTACTTTTATAAGATTCATAATTTCTCACATTTCTATCGTAAGTATTCGTAAATTAGTCATTTGAATTCTTATTATTTATGCTTTAATCAAGATCATTCTCACTGATATACAAGGATTTAACAGATGGCTCATGCAATAACAACCCGTGAAATTCAATATCAAGCAAAAGATGGCACAACGCTCATCGGTTATTTTGCTGCACCTGAATCTACACAAGCTGTTGCAGGTGTCATTGTTTCACCCGAATGGTGGGGACGTAACGAATATACAGAACAACGTGCTCGTGAACTTGCTGAACATGGTTTTGCTGCATTGGCAATTGATATGTATGGCAATAAAAACGTGACTACAACTGCATCACAAGCCAATGAATGGATGATGCAAACCTTTCAAACAGCTGGAACCATTATAGATCGTGCATCCGCAGGTTTAGCCACACTTGCTGCACAACCTGAAGTAGATGCAACACGCCTTGCTGCGATTGGTTTTTGTTATGGCGGTAAAGTCATTTTAGATTTAGCACGCTCAGGCGCAGATTTAAAAGCTGTGGTCACGTTCCATGCCAATTTATCTGCCCAACAAGCTGCTGAACAAGATACTTTTAAAGCTGAAGTCTTGGTTCTACATGGTGAAAAAGACAGTATGGTGTCTTTAGCAGATGTTGAATCATTTAAACAAGAAATGAGCAATGCTCAAGTTAAATCTGAAGTCATCGTACTCAAAGATGCAAAACATGGCTTTAGTAACCCACAAGCCGATGAACGTGCCAAAGCCAATGGTGTCGATTTAGGTTATAACCAAGAGGCTGAAAAAACTGGATTGGCTGCAATGTACAGCCTTTTAGATCGTACATTGGCATAATAAAAATGCTGAATGTGTCGATTTAAAATAGACAAAGAGGACTTAAAAATGACTGAAAAAAAATGCCCTTATTGTGAATTTGATGAATTCGATATCATTGATAAAAATGAATTTGGTGTCATTCTTCCAGAACTGAATCCTTTAACCAAGGGACATTCTGTCATTATCCCTTTACGTCATGTTGAATCATTTTTTGATGTCACTGAAAAAGAGCGTAAGAGTTTATCGACACTTTTAGAATTGGCGCGTAATGAATTAAAACTTCGTTATCAACCTGAAGGTTTTCATATCGCATTTAATGATGGTAATGTTTTTGGTGAAGAACAAGCGGAACATTTCCATATTCACATTATTCCACGTTATCCGAATCAAGCTTTGAAATTGGATAAACGTTGGGGTGTAGTGGCTGAAAATTAATCTTTTCTCTAGATAAATCAATTCAGATACTCAAAGGAAAACGCATTGCCGTCTTTCTTTACTTTTAGCTTTAAAATAAATCCATCTCATCCAACAGTACATTTCGCTATACTAAAGCTCAAGTTTTTCCTCCCTCGTTCATGATCAATATGTCGCAATTTTCATTTTCAGATGCACTTCTTACGTGGTTCGATCAACATGGTCGTCATGATCTGCCGTGGCAAGTCACGGATGATCCGTACAAAGTTTGGGTTTCTGAAATCATGTTGCAACAGACACAAGTGAAAACCGTTCTGCAATATTTTGATCGTTTTATAGAACGCTTTCCAACAGTGGATGACTTAGGCAAAGCCTCATGGGATGAAGTTGCACCCTATTGGGCAGGCTTGGGCTATTACGCACGGGCACGTAATCTGCATAAAGCTGCGGGTGTGGTCAGCCAACAAGGACATTTCCCTGAAAACCTAGAACAATGGATGGAACTTTCGGGAATTGGACGCTCTACAGGCGGCGCACTGATGTCACTTGGTTTACGTCAATACGGCGTGATTATGGATGGCAACGTGAAACGAGTTTTGGCACGTTTTTTTGCCATTGAAGATGATCTTAGTAAACCGATTCATGAACGAGAAATGTGGCAACGTGCAGAAGACTTATGCCCGACTGAACGCAACCATGACTATACCCAAGCGATTATGGACTTAGGCGCAACTATTTGCACCCCGAAAAAACCACTGTGCCTATACTGCCCGATGCAACAACATTGCCAAGCACATGCGCAAGGTTTAGAAACTGAACTGCCCTATAAAAAACCCAAAAAAGCTGTCCCTGTAAAAACAGCAAAAGTACTGTTAATCGAATCTGAGGGACAATGGCTGTGGCAACAACGTCCTCACTCAGGTCTATGGGGTGGTTTATGGAGTCTGCCGATTATTGAAAATGACATTGAATTTGATCAGCTTTGTCAGCGTTTAAAATTAGTTTCCAAAACTGAAGTTGTGCAAATTTCACATAGCTTTACCCATTTTACTTGGATTCTAAATGCGCACATTTTCCATGTTGAAAATGATCAAAAAGAGTATCTCTTGGCTGAACTTGGCGGTGAATGGCTTTCGCCACAAAAAGCTACACAAATGGGCATTCCTACAGCCATGAAAAAATTGATCTCAGCAAGCAATCTATGACATAGTCAGACACGGGTTTTCGCTTTAAATCTTCAATTTTTAAGCTGTGTTTTAGACTTGAAAAATTAATAACTAATGTTACTCAGTGACATAAAAACCATACTTTGAATCTTGAAGAATATGGATACACGAAAACGTCATCCGCAACTGTTTGAGGCAAGACTAAATATACAAGTTAATGTTTCTGTGATGTATTGAAAGATTTGACAGAAGGTGACGAGTTTTGCGGATGACAATGGTTTTGCTTACTTTTCCCAAAAGAAAAGTAAGTCCAGCGGAAAGCTACCCCCTAAATCAAAACTTTTGATGTAAGACTCCGTCAAGTAAGCTTTAAAATTGTTTTAAAAAGATACCTTTATTTTAAAGTATGTAACATCCGTTAATAATAAGGATTTCTCGTGTCTCGTAGCATTCAACTTTGCATTCTTGCTTTTATTGCCATTCTTTTAAGTGCATGTACCACAGCCCCTAAAAAAACAACACCAAGCAAACCACAGTTACCGATTGAACAAATCAATCGCTTAAAAGCCATGCCGATGCCCAATCGCTTACCCATACCCGTTGATGGTGTAAAACCCCAAAAACTAACAGATACTTGGTATGCATCACGTAGCTCAGGGCGAGTTCATGAGGGAATTGACATCATGGCTTCACGTGGAACAAAAGTGTACAGTAGTACCGAAGGTGTGATCATGAGCCTAAGAAATAATAACTTGGGTGGTAAAGTGATTTGGTTACTCGGTCCAAGCGGTGCCTATCACTACTATGCGCATTTAAATGACCATCGACGTGGTTTAAAAGAAGGCGACTATGTCAAACGTGGCGAATTAATTGGCTACGTTGGCAATACAGGAAATGCACGACACACTGCCCCTCACTTGCACTATGGATTATACTTAAATGGTAAAGGACGTGGCGCAGTCAATCCTTACCCGTATTTGCGTTAATATATTGTAAAGTTTTTAGTTGAAAATAGACTTAGGAAAATTTCATGTCAGAAGCGTTGATTGAACGTTTGGTTAAATTTGCAGAATCAGGCAATCAGCAAAAAATTGTCTTAAATGGACTAAGCCATCAAGGTTGGATCATGGAAATTACCGAAGAAGCCTTATTGATCAGTACAGGTTTTGCTGATAAAACAGGCAAAGATATTTGGGTAAAATTCACAGATTTACCACAGGCAAAACTGTCATATTGGGATAATAAAAATGACCAATGGACGAGCTTTAGCTTATAGCATACACTTTCAATTTATCTCTTTGATTCAAATAAAATACAGTAGCAGGAGCAACAACGATGACAATTAAACGCTGTGGTTGGTGCTCCGATGACCCACTTTATATCGACTACCATGATCATGAGTGGGGCAAAGTCAATCGAGATGAACAGCATCTTTTTGAAATGCTCTGCCTCGAAGGACAGCAAGCAGGGCTATCATGGATTACTGTGTTAAAAAAACGTGAATCTTATCGAGAACATTTCTTCCAACACTCCATCGAACACATTGCCAATCTGACCGATCAACATCTCGAATATAAATTACAAGATGCGGGAATCATTCGTCATATTGGTAAACTCAAGGCCATTCGTGACAATGCAATTGCATGGCAAAACATGAAAGCACAAGGTGTCGACATGGTGCAATGGTTGTGGGATTTTGTAGAACAACAACCGCAAATCAATGATGTACCTGATTATAAACAAGCCCCTGCACAAACTGACATCAGCCAAAAAATGTCAAAAAGCTTAAAGAAAAATGGTTTTAAATTTGTAGGACCGACCACCATGTATGCCTTTATGCAGGCAGTCGGTATGGTTAATGATCACGAAAATGATTGTATATCACGCTAATTTTCAACATTAAAAAAAATAGGAAGGATTCAAATGACAGACAATACCATTCACGCTTATGCAGCCTTGGAAGCAGGTGCGGCACTTGTACCCTATGACTTTGATGCAGGTGAGTTACAAGCGCATCAAGTCGAAGTGAAAGTTGAATATTGCGGGCTGTGCCACTCTGATGTTTCAGTGATTAATAATGAATGGCGCAATGCAGTTTATCCTGTGGTGGCAGGTCATGAAATTATTGGAACAATCACCCAACTTGGTTCTGAAGCCAAAGGCTTAAAAGTCGGTCAACGTGTCGGAATTGGTTGGACTGCGGAAAGCTGTCAACACTGTGACCCGTGTGTCAGTGGTCAACAAGTGCTATGTACAGGTGACAAAACAGCGACGATTGTCGGTCATGCAGGCGGATTTGCAGATAAAGTTCGTGCAGGTTGGCAATGGATTATTCCACTTCCTGAAGACTTAGACCCTGAAAGTGCAGGTCCGCTGCTTTGTGGTGGGATTACCGTTTTTGACCCGATTTTAAAACATCAAATCCAAGCGATTCACCATGTCGGTGTGATTGGCATCGGTGGTTTAGGACACATGGCAATCAAACTGCTCAAAGCATGGGGCTGCGAAATTACTGCATTTACCTCAAGTTTGGACAAGACTGACGAACTCAAAGCGATGGGTGCAGATCATGTGGTGAATAGCCGTGACGCGGATGCACTGAAAAGCCAACGTGGTAAATTTGATTTATTGCTATGCACGGTCAATGTCAGTTTGGATTGGAAATCTTATCTGAATACCCTCGCCCCAAATGGCACGATTCACATGCTTGGTATGGTACTTGAGCCGATGCCAATTCCTGCGGGTACACTGATCAGTGGTGCAAAATCGGTGACAGGCTCTCCGACAGGTTCACCTTTTGCTTTACGTCAATTGTTGCAATTCGCAGCACGTAAAAACATTGCCCCACAGATTGAATTGTATCCAATGTCACAAATTAACGAGGCTTTGGAGCGACTACATTCAGGTCAGGCACGTTATCGGATTGTATTGAAAGCGGATTTTTAGTCTATTTCCCTTTTTCAAAATATAGGTTAGCCGAATATCATCAGTTAACCTCAAAAAACAATTGCCAATAATGAATTCAAACTAGCGGCGCTATCGCGTTAGGCGACATGGATGTCGCCGTTGGGCGGGGATATAGGATGTATCCCTCGCCCAACAAAGGATTTTTGTCCCTTTTGATCCTTCAAAAGGGAGGCTTCGCCTACGCAAATTAATCTAAACTCTGTAAAGCAAATAGGGCTGTGCTAGCTCAAAAATAGTAAACTTCTTACGAAAGTTGATTCCAAATTAATTCAGCTCAATATTGAAAGTTTTCATCCTTATGGGATGAGAATCGAGTTTTGTAAGAGGGAGAGGTTTGCTATTTAAAAGCCCCTCATCCTAACCTTCTCCCTGAGCCATATATGGCGCAAGAGAAGGAACTTTCATTACTTATTTTATGCATTGAAAAATTCCAATGCTAAGCCACTTTATTCTCAGACAATTGCGCTCTGACCCAATCTGCCAATAGCACAATCGCATCCTGAATCTCTTGCGATAACTCATGCCCTGCATTTAAACGAATACAATTGTTATAGCGCTTATCCTCACCAAAAATTAAGCCGGGGACGATATTGATACTGTGCTGCTGCGCATAATAATACATGGCTAAACTGTCGATCTGTTTTGGCAATTGCAACCACAACGCATAACTGCCATGTGGCTGATTCAGTCGAATATCAACCCCATAAAAAGCCTGAGAAATAAACTGTCGATATTGCTCAACCTGCGCCATGAGTTTTGGACGCAATTCACTTAAATGCTGACGATATGCCCGACTGAAAATCAAATCGGCAAGCCCTAACTGTAAGGGCATATTGACCGAGTCATTTTGCAAAATCAGCATGGCATGTAAATGTTTCAAACGCTGAGGCAGACAAAACCACCCTACCCGATAAGACGGTGATAAAGACTTAGAAATCGAACTGCAATAAATCACATAACCTGCCCGATCCCAATATTTAATCGGTAAAGGACGTTTAGCATCAAAACTACATTCCGCATAAATATCATCTTCGATCACATAACATTGATATTTTTCAGCCAATTGAGCAATTTTTTCTTTCTCTTCATTGCTTAAACAAAAACCCAAAGGATTTTGAAAATTAGCCGTCAGCAAACATACTTTTGCCCCTGAGTTTTGCATCACCTGTTCAAGACGCTCGATATCAAAACCTTCAGTATTTGCAGGAATTTCGATGATTTTTCTTTTTAATAATGCCAACAATTGCAACTGACCATTATAGTTAGGTGTTGGAACAATGATGCTATCTCCTTCATTACTAAAGCTTTGTATCATCACTGACAATGCAGGCATACAGCCATTGCTGATGTAAATATCATCCTTGTCGATATAAAAACCATCCTCTGCCCAATGCGCTGACAACGCTTCACGCAAACGTGGATGACCTTGTCGATTGTTATATAAAAAATCCTCAGGCTTACAATGCTTTAATGCACGTTGAATCGAACGTCGAAGTGCCTCAATCGGAATAAAATTCGGGGATAATTGAATTGATCCGAGATGAATCAAGCGATTATTGGCCGATGCTTCATGAATTTGAATTTGCAACTCTAAGTTAGAAACTTCACGGGATTTGGACTTAAAATCAGGATGATCAGGCAGTGCAATATTCGGTGTTTTTTGCTGTGTTTGGACAAAATAGCCTGACTTTTCTTTGACATAAATCAAGCCTTGCGCTTCAAGCAATTCATAACAACTTTTTGCCGTATTCAAGCTAATGTTTTGTAAAGTTGCAAATTGGCGCAATGAACTTAAACGCTGCCCCGTTGCCAATTCACCACTATAAATTTTCTGTGCAATCTGTTGCGCTAAAGCCTGATATTGAAAAGCCATATCTGTACCCAAATTTTAATATTTGTTGTATCTGTACCTATAAACTTAACAGATTTATGCTTCTTTCACAGCCAATTTTTATCACTAGATACATTTGAAAGGAGAAAATAATGAAAATAATCACCCTCATCGGTACAGCCTTGATTTTGAGTGCATGCCAACCACAGCAAGTCAACCAAGCTGCTCAGCAACAACATTTTATTTGTAAATCTTTGATCGAAGGCTTTTTAAAAACACAGCGTTTGGGTGAATATCAACTTGATCATTTACAACCGACTTTGCATCACACAGCGGCAAACAGAGCCTACAGCTATCGTGTGAGCAGTGATGTGAACATGCGGATTAACATGCCAATACAGCAGAATTTGGACTTTGAATGTCAGCAAAATTCAGCACAACATTTTGAGATCAAACTGCTGAACAAAGCGCAAGGAAACAGCCAAAGCTTGCTCAGTTTGGACTTACCTGCACAAAAAACTATCGATACTTTGACAGCTTTTGCACTAAAAACTCAATAAATAAACGGACACGTTTCGGCAAGTGTTCTTGCTGATAATACACCGCATGGATGCGCTGTTCATACAGCTCAATTTGATCTTCAAAGAGCGCGATCAAATGACCTTGTTTTAAATCTTTCGAAATTTCAAACTCAGATAATCGTGCGATTCCATGCCCACGCAAACACAATTGGCGCACCGTCTCTCCACTTGAAGCTTTAATTTTAGGTCTCACAACAAGCTTTTCACCCGTATTGACACGAATCGGCCATGTATTCAGATGACCGCCTTTACTAAAACCAATTTGTGCATGCTTTAAAATGTCTAAAGGCTTTTCGGGATAACCCTTTCGTTCTAAATATTCAGGGCTTGCAACAATATATAAGCGACTTTTACATAATAATCTGGCATGTAAACTTGAATCATTCAATTCACCAAAACGAATTGCCACATCAGTTTTATGCTCTAATAAATCAATAATTTGCTCATTGGTATTTAACTCAATTTCAATATCTGGATAAAGTTGAACAAACTCAGACATCAATGGTGCAACCACGTGTAACACAAAAGGAGTGGCTGAATCCACTCGGATCAAACCCGATGTATCACTATCTGATTTGAGTAAAGCATCTTCTGCTTCATTCAGATCATGGAGAATTTTGCGGGCTTTTTCTAAAAATAACTGCCCTTCTTGGGTCAATTTTAACTTACGTGTAGTACGCTCTAATAAAGTCACATTGAGTTTAGATTCAAGGCGTTGTAAAGCTCGACTGACACCTGATGTGGTTTGTTGCAAATGCTCAGCTGCACCGACAATCGAACCACTATCGACAATGTGAATAAATGCCTGTAATTCTTCTAAGGTGGATTTCATTAGCTTCATCCTTATGTGATATGCAAATTTCTAAGCTCTCTATCGTCTGTAAAAATTTATTGGACGTCCCTTCTCCCTTTGGGAGAAGGTTAGGATGAGGGAGGTTTTTAGTTAAATTTTTCCCCTATTGTAAAACCATATTCCTTATACTTTCAAACGGAAAGCAACTTCTAAATAAATTAAAATCATTTATAAATTAGTACCATAAATCACAACCAATACAAGTTTAGGCTGTTCAAAAAAGTTTAATCAATATTGTAACACACCAATTATTATTGATTAATAGTCAACAATATTTTGCATATTCACCTATTTTTTAGCAACAATAAAAACTACAAAATAGCCGTATCTAAAAATGAAGCATATCCCATGAATAAAATCGTCCCCCAATTTGGTGTTGGTACATTTCGCCTGACAGGACAAACTGTGATTGATTCTGTCAAAACAGCACTTGAGGTTGGCTATCGTGCGATTGATACTGCACAAATCTATGGCAATGAAGCCGAAGTCGGACAAGCCATTGCTGAAAGCTCTGTGAATCGAAATGACTTATTTATCACCACGAAAATTTGGACAGATAACTACGCAGCCGACAAACTTATTCCAAGTTTAAAAGACAGCTTACAAAAGCTCAGAACGGATGCAGTCAATCTCACTCTAATTCATTGGCCTGCACCGAGTTTAGGAATTTCTGTCGTAGAAATGATGCACAATCTGCTGGAAGCTAAACAACAAGGTTTAACTGAACATATCGGTATTTCAAATTTCAATATTGATTTAACTCAACAAGCCATTGATGCTGTGAGCATTGAAAATATTGCCACCAATCAAATTGAACTCAGTCCATATTTGCAGAATCATCAATTGGTGAATTTTTTACAATCACAAAATATTGATGTGACTTCATATATGACTTTGGCGTATGGCAAAGTGTTAAACGACCCTGTGTTGAATGAGATCGCCAAAAACCATCAGACATCAACTGCACAAATTGCCTTAGCTTGGGCATTACAACGTGGTTTTTCTGTGATTCCCTCATCAACCAAACGTGAAAATTTGATTGCAAATTTAAAAGCTCAAGACATTCAATTGAGCCTTGAAGAAATGCAGATGGTTGAAGCCTTAGAGCGAAATGGGCGTGAAGTAAATCCCGAAAATCTAGCGCCTGCATGGGATTAAGAGAATCAATTCATGAAAATTAACTTTCCTCTCCTCGCCCTAGCCATCGGTGCATTTGCGATTGGTACTACAGAATTTTCACCAATGGGCTTTTTGCCACAAATCGCTGAAAATCTGAATATTTCCATTCCTACCGCAGGCATGCTGATCACTGCATACGCTTTGGGTGTCATGATTGGCGCACCGATCATGACCTTATGGTTTGGACACTTTTCACGGCGTAAAGCACTGATGATTGCCATGAGTATTTTTACGATTGGCAATATTTTAGCCGCGATTGCACCAAGCTATTGGGGCTTGATGGGCGCACGGATTCTCACCAGTTTAAATCATGGCGTATTCTTTGGTATCGGTTCAATTGTCGCGACCAGTGTCGTGCCGAAAGATAAACAAGCCAGTGCAGTTGCAATGATGTTTATGGGCTTAACCATTGCCAATATTGGCGGTGTACCTTTGGCAACATGGGTGGGACAAAACATCGGTTGGCGTATGGCATTTGCCGCAATTGCGGGATTAGGTGTCATCACCATGTTGGCATTGTGGAAAGCATTACCTGAGGGTGCAGTTGGACAACGTCCCAATGTCAAAGCTGAACTACAAGTGTTAACCCGTAAACCTGTCGTCCTTGCCTTGCTCACCACTGTCATGAGCGCAGGTGCGATGTTTACCCTGTATACCTATATCGCCCCAACACTGCAAAATATTACCCATGCCAGTCCAAGTTTTATCACCATGATGTTGGTTCTGATTGGGGTTGGTTTCTCGATCGGTAATCATTTCGGGGGCAAATTTGCAGACTTGTCTTTGACCAAAACACTTACAGGCTTCTTATTGTTGTTAATGACAACGATGTTGCTATTTCCGATTCTTGCACAAACCAAGATGGGTGCGGCATTGGCATTGGTTGTATGGGGTGCAGCAGCCTTTGCGGTTGTCCCTCCTTTACAAATGCGCGTTATGGCTGTGGCACATGAAGCACCAGGTTTGGCATCTTCAGTAAATATCGGAGCGTTTAACTTGGGCAATGCGGTTGGTGCTGCCGCAGGTGGTGCAGTTCTCAGTATGGGAATGAGTTATGCGGCTGTGTCTATTACAGGCGCTGTCCTCACAGCATTGGCATTGGTTTTGGTTTTGATCCAAATGAAAATGTCGAGACCAGCTATGACTGAAACTGTTTGCTAATGAACATAAAAATCCCACAATCATTGCTATTGTGGGATTTTTTATTGCGCTTTTTAGGCTATGCCTTGTAATCCAAATTTTTTGATTTGTCTTAGAAATTCTGGCTTAGAACATTATTTTAAAACAGCAGGTAAAGCAGGCAATGCTTTATTTTTTGCCAATTCTGCTTTCATCTTTTGCAACATCTGATAAGGCTGTTGTTCAACCAACATATTAGTCACGCTTTGTGGAATCGAACCTTCGGGATCAGCAAAGCCTGTGGTACTGACTTTGACTTTATTAGCCGAAACTTTTTGAAAAGTCCAATCACCTTCATAATTTTTTAAACGGATAAAATTGGCATCAATCGCTTTGCCTTGTGTAACCGCTTTATTTTTAATGCTAATCACACCATTACTGTCTTTGGCAATTTTGCCTTTGACGACCATATCTCGATCTTTAAGTGGAAATGGAAAATCCAAAACCATATATAAAGTGAACTCACCTTTGGCATCATCACGACTCAGCACTTCGGCTTTTGCCACATTCGGCACCCATTTTGGTGCGTTATTGACATCTAAAACCAATGCGACAGCACGTTCAATCGGCACATCAAAAGTCGTTTCTGCCTTATAAGACATCACCGTATTTTTCGGATCTTTAAAAGTCCATACTTTGATATTGTTTTTGTCGAGGCTAAGTTTTGCATCACTTGGCGCAGCAGCTTGTGCAGTCAGGCACATGGCGCTGACTACACTTACAAGAAACATCACTGTTTTTTTCATTTTTTATTCAAATTGCTGTCATTGTTTTAAATCATAGCGGATTGTGTTTTAGGCTTGAATATCATTTAAGCCTAAAACATCCTTCATATCGTATTTTTTTGCATCTTTGCCCACAACCCAAGCTGCAGCACGCACTGCACCAGAAGCAAAGTTCATACGACTAGTTGCTTTATGCGTCACTTCTACACGCTCACCTTCGCCAATAAACATCACCGTATGTTCACCCACGATGTCACCACCACGAATGGTTTCAAAACCAATAGTTTCACGCTCACGTGGACCTGTATGCCCTTCACGACCATAAACAGCCACTTTTTTCAAATCACGACCTAGCGTATCAGCAACAGCTTCACCCATCATCAATGCTGTACCTGATGGCGCATCTACTTTATGACGATGATGTGCTTCAATGATTTCAATATCCACCGTATCACCAAACACTTTTGCAGCCAGCTCAAGTAATTTGATCGAAACATTCACACCCACCGAATAATTTGCAGCATAGACCACAGGTGTTTGCGTCGCAGATTCATTTAAAACTTGTTTTTGCTCGTCTGAAAAACCAGTCGTACCAATCACCATGGCTACGCCCGCTTCACGACATAACTTTAAGTTATTTTCAGTTGCCGCAGGTGCAGTAAAATCAATCACTACATCCACATCTTTGAGCACTTCTTCTAAACTGCCAACAACCTTAATCCCCACTGCGCCAATCCCTGCAAGCTCACCTGCATCTGCACCAATGAGCGAACTTTCTGGGCGTTCAACAGCTGCTGCCAATTGATAACCTGCTTGTTGTACCGCTTGGATCAATGTACGACCCATACGACCGCCTGCACCCAAAATACCAATGCGTGGAGTTGCTGACATGTTGATCTTCCTAAATCTAAATTTAAACATTGTGCCTACTATAGCAAAACTCTGAACCGAGGCTAAGTTAGATCGTTAAAAATACTATGAAGTTTTTTCAGCCCCTTGAAAATTTGGAGTAAAAAATTACTGATCTACAATCAAAGTAATTGATTTAAAAACAAGCATTGATAAAAGGCTAAAAATTTAAGACATGATTAAGCCATTTTCATCAAAGTGCAAAAATCACACAGCAGACTACATGCCACGAATGAAAATAAAATGATTTATAAGGAGATCTATATGCATTCGAATAAAATCGCTTTCGCACTTATCATGGGAATGATGGCTACAACAACTTGGGCAGCATCTGCACCTGAAGTACAACCGACCACGGTGACTCAACCCGCAGCAACGCCGACATCGACATCTGAACCACAACCTGAAGTCCGCGTTGAAGACATTGATGCACCGATTTTAGAATAATGACATTTTAAGCAGCATCTTTAGAGGATATACCCGTATCCTCTTACTTTTTAAATCACAGAATGACTTATTGACTGATGTTACGCAGTAACATAAAAATATTCCTGCTTCTCGATAAAATAGGATACGCGATAACGTCATCCGCAACGTGTCTGAGGCAAGACTACTTTTAATCAGATATGTTTCTGCGATCTATTCAATATCTTGACGGAAGTGGACGAGTTTTGCGGATGACAATGGTTTTGCCCACTTTTGCCGAAACAAAAGTGTGGTCGAGCCGAAGGCTAACCCCTAAATCAAAACTTTTGATGTAAGACTCCGCCAAGTAAACTTGAAAACAATGTTGTTCTTTTGAAATGCGTAACATCAGTTATTGAGCTATAAATTCAAATAAAAAATCACCACGATTTATTTACATCAAAAATATAAAATATTTTAAAAATTTAATTAGAATAAGCCTTGTTTGAAAACACTGAAAATTGAGTATTAAGGATAATGTAATGCAACTTAAAAAAATAATACTAGGTCTAATTTTATCAATAAGTTATGTACATGTATGGGCAGATGACACCACAACACCCGATTCGCAAAATACTGAAACACAAACCACCACGACAAAACCTGCTGTTATCCTCCCTCAAGATGAAGATGAAATTGATGCAGCCCCCGATGATCATGAATTTGAAGTTACACCTGAAAAATAGTTTTAGACATTTACAATCAAAAATAAACCATAAAAAAACGGAGCAATTTAAGCTCCGTTTTTATTTCATCGAATATTGAAATTAATCAAATAAACGATCGAAGAATGATTTTTTCTTCGGTGAAGATTTATTGTCATCACTTTCCATCGTCGCTTGAAGCTCTTTCAATAACTCACGTTGACGACTGGTTAAGTTCACTGGCGTTTCAACCACGATACGGCAAAGTAAATCACCTTGCATACTGGTACGAACAGGTTTCACACCTTTACCACGTAGACGGAACATTTTACCTGTTTGAGTACCCTCAGGTACTTTCAAACTGACACGACCATCTAAAGTTGGAATTTCAAGCTCTTTACCCAAAGCAGCATCGGCAATGCTGACAGGTACATCCATATAGAGATCTGCGCCATCACGTTGGAAAATCTCATGTTCACGAACAACCACTTCAACGTATAAGTCACCTGACTGACCATCACGAATCGCTTCACCTTTGCCAGATAAACGAACGCGATCGCCATTGTCCACACCCGCAGGAATGGTCACTTCTAAAGTTTGTTGACGGTCTTTTACACCTGAACCATGACAAGTATTACAAGGGTTCTTAATGATTTTACCTTGACCACGGCATGTACTACAGGTTTGTTGTACTGAGAAGAAGCCTTGTTGCATACGCACTTGACCAGCGCCATGACAAGTCTTACACGTTTCAACATCATTTGGATTTTTAGAACCTTTACCATCACACACATCACACGGTGCTGGTGCAGTAAAAGTAATGGTTTTCTTCACGCCTTTAACCGCTTCTTCTAGCGTCAATTCCATCACATAGCGTAAATCTGAACCACGGCGCGCACGTTGCTGACCACGGCCACCACCACCAAAAGCGCCACCGAAAATGTCACCAAACTGGCTGAAAATATCTTCGGCACTGAATCCACCGCCAAAACCACCACCGCCCATACCGCCTTCAAAGGCACTATGTCCCATACGGTCATAAGCACTGCGTTTATCGCTATCCGAAAGAATTTCATATGCTTCTGCACATTCTTTGAATTTTTCTTCAGCTTCAGCGTTGTCTGGATTACGGTCTGGATGATACTTCATCGCCATCTTACGGTAGGCTTTTTTAATTTCATCATCACTAGCGGTTTTAGCAACACCTAAAACCTCATAATAATCACGTTTAGCCATGATTGGCGATGCTCCACAAAATTTGATAATACTTCTATGCAGAGTAAATTGGGGGCGATGTTATTTTTTACAAGTTTGAATATTGAATTTTTTTAAAAAACAGCTTTTTTCTGCATATATTTGCTAAATCCCTGAAACCAAACATTCAGTAAAAATAACCATGCAATTGCGCTAAAGACTACACCTGCAACGGTACAGGCTTTCACCCAAATCATACTATCCCAATAAAAGAAGATGAGCGGAATAAACCACAGTCCAGCAAAAGCAGCAAGGATCAAAAAAATGACAGCATTACGCATAATCCACAATGCTTGTGCATGAATCCAAACCTCTGCATCATCCACCACCGCTACTTTACGTGCCAACCAGTAGGCGAGCACCGCTGTAATTACCGTAAATAATGCGAGGAACATCAACAAATAAGCACTCGTGATATATCTACGATGCTGTTCTAAATTTGTTTGCCCCATGTGCGCTTTTGACCTCAAACTCATTGCATAGCGACTCTTGTTATATAGCGTTATTATGCAACGAAATTTCCTGTGTTATTTTCTATAAAAGATTAAGTGCTACTATATTGAAATTTTCAATATTTCGCACCTAATATTCACAAAAATTTATGTATTTTCGACAGGTTTTTTCACTTTAAACCATGTTGCATAAAGCGCAGGTAAGAAAAATAACGTTAAAAGCGTCGCAATAATTAAGCCCCCCATAATTGCAACCGCCATCGGTCCAAAGAAAATACTCCGAGAAAGTGGAATCATTGCCAGTACAGCTGCCAAAGCAGTAAGAATAATCGGGCGTGCTCGACGTACAGTTGCATCTAAAATCGCATCCCATTGATTGTGCCCTGCGCGAATATCTTGCTCAATCTGATCAATCAGAATTAAAGAGTTACGCATGATCATCCCTGACAGTGCAATCGTGCCCAGCATCGCCACAAAGCCAAATGGTTTGTTAAATAAGAGTAGAAATAACACCACACCGATTAAACCTAAAGGTGCTGTTAAAAACACAATAAATGAACGTGAAATACTTTTCAGCTGAATCATTAACAAGGTAAAGACCACAGCAAGGAATAACGGCATCCCTGCATTGACAGACGTTTGCCCTTTGGCAGATTCCTCAACGGTTCCTCCGACTTCAACCAAATAACCACTTGGTAAGGTTGCACGGAGTTGATCTATTTTTTCAGTCAACTCATTCACCACCGTTGCAGGCTGTAACTTGGTTCGAATATCTGCACGCACCGTAATGGTTGGTAAGCGGTTACGATGCCAAATCAGACCATCTTCGAACTTGTATTCAAGTTTGGCGATCTGCGCCAAAGGCACTGTTGTTCCTAGACTGGTCGGTACAGCTAGGCTTGCCAAGGCCTCTACACTAACTCGTTCAGCTTGATCACCACGCAGACGCACATCAATCAATTCACGTTTTTCACGATATTGGTTAATGATCGCCCCTGAAATTGAACTATTTAAGAAATTGGCTAAGTCCTCGGAAGTGACTCCCATTTGACGTGCACGATCTTGATCAATATTCAGTGAGATAATCTTGCTTTGCTCACCCCAATCCAGATGCACATTGGTGGTATTTGGATTTTCACTGATCAATTTCGCAACTTTTTGTGCTTCTTGGCGCACGGTTGGAATATCTTCACCAGACACACGGAACTGCAATGGATAACCCACAGGTGGGCCATTTTCCAACAAAGACACACGAGTACGCACTTGCGGCAGTAATTGACGAATTTGCGTATCTAAGGATTTACGGATTTCATCACGATCATCCAAAGAAGATGCCAAGACCACAAACTGTGCAAAACTGGCTTGTGGCATTTGCTGATCTAATGGCAAATAGAAACGTGGTGAACCTGTCCCCACATAAGCCACATAATTATCAATGCCTTTTTGCTTGGCTAAGAATGCTTCCACTTTTTTCACAGCATTTTCAGTTGCTGTCAGAGATGCACCTTCTTCCAACTTTAAATCCACCAAGATTTCAGCACGATTCGAGGGTGGGAAAAACTGCTGCGGTACAAATTTAAACATGACAACTGACAGTACAAAGATACCTACAGTAATTGCAATCACTGTTTTACGGTAGCTCACACACCAATTCACCACCTTTCTAAAACCTTGATAAAAATTCGACTGGTATGGATCGAAATGCTCACCTGTATGATGAATTACAGGTTGGGGTTCAGGCTGTTTGCGTAAGCGTGCCAAGAGGCGCTGATACCACGGCACTTTTTGTGCCTCTTTAGTAAAATCCGGCAGTAATTTATCACCTAAATACGGGACAAAAATCACCGCTGCAAACCATGAAACAACCAGTGCAATAGTCACCACTTGGAAAATCGAACGAGTATATTCCCCTGTACTTGATGCTGCTGTGGCTATCGGTAAAAAGCCTGCTGCGGTAATTAGAGTTCCTGTCAGCATTGGAAATGCAGTACTGGTCCATGCAAATCCTGCCGCTTTCATTCGACTATAACCTTGCTCCATTTTAATCGCCATCATTTCAACGGCGATAATGGCGTCATCGACCAATAGTCCTAAAGCGAGGATCAAAGCACCTAAGGAGATTTTATGGAGTCCAACATCAAACAGATTCATACCCGCAAAGGTCATTGCCAAGACCAATGGAATAGAAAATGCCACCACCAGACCTGTTCTAAAGCCTAGGGAAAAGAAACTCACCAGAAGAACAATAATGACAGCTTCGGCTAAAACTTTGACGAATTCATGAATACTACGTTGCACAGCAACAGGCTGATCAGAGACTTTTTTCAGTTCCATCCCAAGCGGTAAAGTCTTTTGTAAAGTTTGGAATTCTGTTTCTAAGTTTTTCCCTAAGGCAATGATGTCACCACCTTTACGCATCGACACGGCGAGCCCGATACCATTTTCACCATTAAAGCGCATACGCGGTTGTGCAGGATCACTAAAACCACGATAGACCTCTGCGACATCACCCAATTGAATGGTTTTATCACCAACCAATAACGGCATCTTTTTCAGATCATCAACGCTATGTAAGGCACCACTGACACGGACTTGAATACGATCAGTTCCCGTTTCAAAAAAGCCTGCATTATTGACGCTATTTTGTTTTGCCAAAGCAGCTTGAATCGTCGTAACAGGAATGCCCATTTGTGCAGCTTTGGTATTGGACAATTCAATCCAAATTTTTTGATCTTGCAAACCAACTAAATTCACTTTGCTGACATCTTTGACCCGTTGTAAACGAAGCTGTAAGCGGTCTGCATATTCTTTCAAAGTGGCATAATCATAATCTTTGCCTGTGAGTACATAGATATTGCCGAATGTGTCACCAAATTCGTCATTAAAAAATGGACCTTGAACGCCTGAAGGAAGCTGAGTTTTGATGTCACCAACTTTTTTACGGACTTGATACCAAACGTCAGGAATCTGACTCGATTTTAATGAATCTTTTGCCATAAACATGACCATCGACTCACCTGGACGTGAGTACGCCATGATCTTGTCGTACATGCCTGTACTCATCAATTCTTTTTCAATCTTATCGGTGACTTGTAAAGACACTTCTTGCGCTGTCGCACCTGGCCAATAGGTCTGTACCACCATCACTTTAAAGGTAAACGGTGGATCTTCACTTTGCGAAAGTTTTGAATAGGAAAATAGCCCGACGATACCGAGCAAGATCATAAAATAAAGTACTAAACCTTTATTTTTGAGTGCCCATTCAGACAAATTAAAGGAGTGAAATAGACTCATGATCATGCTCCTTTTTGAATGGTAACAGCACGATTTTCACGATCTATCGGTTTAATTTTTTGCTTTTCACGTAGTAAATGCACGCCACCAACAACCACCCATTGCCCTGCATTTAAACCGCTCAAAACAGGAACACTGTCACGACCATACGCACCCAAGCTTACATTCACTTTATGAATAGTTTGATCTGAATTTACCACCCAAACATAAGGCTGATCAGTATTTGAAGATACACTTGAGAGTGGAACACTTAACACATTTTGAATATTTTGATTAAAGAATACCCGCGCACTTTGCCCCAATTGAATCGCTGACTGCCCTTCTTTCAAAGCCACTTTGACACTAAAGGTACGTGATTGATCTGCTGCAGGCGAAATTTCTCGAACATAGGCAGCAAACTTATCTTGCGGTTTAGACCACAAAGTAATCCATGCATTTTGCCCCACTTTAATCTCTGAAATCGCTTGCTCAGGTACACCGATGACCACTTCACGGTCACCATCAATTGCCAATTGATACGCTGCTTGCCCTGCTGAAATCACTTGCCCTATTTCAATATTGCGTTGTGTAATTACCCCATTTTTATTGGCGACTAATTGGTTATAGCCAGTTTGATTGGCGGATACATCATAATTAGACTGTGCTTGCTTTAAACTTGCCTGAGCAGCATCGTATTGATTTTTGACTGAATCATATTGTGAACGACTCACGGCATTGATTGGAAGAAGCTGTTGAAAACGCTTAAATTCATCTGCAGCAACTTTGGCTGCCGATTGCGCACTTTCAAGCTGCGCTTTGGCTGAATTCAATTGTAGTTGTGCGTCTTTGACATCGAGTTTTGCCAAAACTTGCCCGACTTTGACACGATCACCCACATCGACATAGCGTTCAGTAATCTGCCCACCGACTCGGAATGCCAATGCCGTTTGTTGTCTTGCTTGCACCTCACCTGCATAACTTTTTTGATCTTCATGTGAAGTTGCAGGTTGAGCAACCATCACCAATGGAATTTGTTCTGCTTCAGGTGCAGGTTTGCTACACCCCACTATGGTGACACTACACAAAATCAACAAGCTTGTGACCATCAAATTTAGACTACGCATAGGCAAGGCTCTTATTCAAATGCATTTTTTAGGGCAAAATAGAATGACGAGTGAAGCTCGAATGGCATTTCATCTGTAAAATGCAACAAAACTTCAATTGTTCATTTTTTAATTAATATACTGCATGGTACAATAATTGTGAATACGGTATCTTGTAATTGACCACTTTTGTTTTTTTGGAAATTATTGTGCAAACAACTGTTGGACGTCCAAAGGACTTAGAAAAACGCAAACATATTGTAGAAGCAGCAAAAATGCTGTTTTTAAAATTGGGCTATCACGGTTCTAGTATGAATCGTATTGCTCAAGAAGCAGGCGTGACTAAACTTACGGTATATAACCATTTTCAAGACAAAGAGACTTTATTTACCTGCGCCATTGAACAAACCTGTGAAGAGTCGATCAGCGCTCGCCCTTTGCGTTTAACTGAAAATAGTGACTTTCGGGCATCGTTTTACCAAGCTTGTGAATTGGCAATGAATGTGATCAACTTGCCTGAAGCCATCAAACTTGAACATTTGCTTTTAGAATTGGCGAGTGAAAATAATCCCTTAGCCATGCGTTTTTATATTGCATCCCACAAAAGAATGTCCGATGTCTGGCTCGATTTTTTTGAACAAGCAACGACACTAAAATTTATCAAAGCAGATGTACTCGAAAAACAAATGAATTTAATGCTGTCCTTACTACTTGGTGTACGCCATCATGAAGTGCTACTCGGTATTCGCCCATCGCCAACACCCGAAGAAGCCCAGCAAATTATTCGTGAAAGTATTGATTTATTTATGTTGAAATATAAAGCCTGATCGAACTATTAAAAAACTAAATAATCTCTAATTCTTGTTTCAGGCATACTCGAAGCATATATCAATCTATTGACCTATGTTTAATGAAGAAAATCAATTTAAAAATAGGCAATTAAATACCTGTAATTTAGACATTAGCTCCGAGCTGAAATACACCACTGCTGACTTCTTATACAGTCCTTTACATACTTTTGTAGGGAGTCACTTGGAATGTGAACAAATCGAGTTATAGTCGAAAGAACAAGAACTGGAGAGTGACAGATGATTCAACAAATTGATGCTCCACTGCGTGAAGATGTACGCTTACTCGGAAACCTTTTAGGCGAAACATTAAAGGAACATGCAGGACAAGATTTGTTTAATCAAATTGAACAAATTCGTGCATTAGCCAAAGGCGCACGAGATGGTCAAATTGAGGCAGAAAAACAACTTGAACAACTGTTTCTCAATCTAAAAGATGATGAAATCTTGCCACTGACCCGTGCATTTTCACACTTCTTAAACTTTGCCAATATCGCAGAACAATATCATGTGGTACGTAGCCGTCGCCAAAGTGAGTTTGAAGAAGCTCAACCCTCGCCGAACGTGTTAATTCCACTGTTTGAACAATTTAAAAATAAGAACATCAGCACAACGCAGCTGTATCAACAAATTTGTGAACTTAAAATTGAACTGGTACTGACTGCGCATCCGACAGAAGTGAGTCGTCGTACCCTGATCCAAAAATATGATGGCATTAACAATTGTCTATCAACTTTTGATCAGCAAAAACTGACACCTAAACAACGTGTAGCGGTACTGGAAGATTTAAAACAGCTGATCGTTTCAGCATGGCAAACCGATGAAATCCGCCAACATCGCCCAACACCTGTCGATGAAGCAAAATGGGGCTTCACCACAATTGAGCAAACCCTGTGGAATGCAGTACCGAAATTCATTCGTGAGTTAGATGGTCTGGTACAAGACAATTGTGAAAAACCATTACCACTGGATATTTCTCCAATTCGTTTTGCTTCGTGGATGGGCGGTGACCGTGATGGTAACCCAAATGTAAAACATCACATCACCCAAGAGGTACTATGGTTATCACGTTGGAAAGCTGCTGACTTATATGTCCGTGATATTGAAGACTTACGTTGGGAATTGTCGATTGAAGCCTGTTCAAATGAACTCACTCAAGCTTTAGGTAAAACCCATCCTGAACCGTATCGTGAATATTTGCGCTCAACCCGCGAACGCTTAAAAGCAACACGTCAATGGCTCGCAGACAAATTGCGTGGACTGCATTCAGATGTGGATCGCAGTTTAATCATTCGTCATAAAGATGAATTATTACAACCACTTTTACTTTGCTATCGCTCATTAATGGCATGCAATTTACCTGAAATTGCCAATGGTAAATTGCTCGACTTTATCTACCGTGTAAATTGTTTCGGTATTGAATTGCTGAAATTGGATATTCGCCAAGAATCGGGGCGTCATCGTCAAGCCATTTCAGCAATTACTGAATATTTAGGCTTAGGGAATTTTGAAACGTGGACTGAACAAGCCCGTCAAAACTTCTTGATTCAAGAATTACAAAGCAAGCGTCCATTGTTACCAAAACATTTAAATGAACCTGCGGGTAGCTTGATTCAGCATCCTGATGTGCAAGAAGTTTTTGCCACCATGCGCACTTTGGCAGAACAGCCAAAAGAAAGTTTAGGTGCATACATCATTTCCATGGCGGAATATGCCAGTGATGTGTTGGCGGTTCTACTTCTACAAAAAGAAGCAGGCATCGAACATCCTTTACGTGTTGTACCATTATTTGAAACACTCAAAGACTTGGATGGTGCAGCCGACACCATGAATACCTTATTCAATATGCATTGGTACAAACAGCATATTCAAGGCAAACATGAAGTGATGATTGGTTACTCGGATTCTGCCAAAGATGCAGGCTTCATGTCAGCCAACTGGGCACAGTATCGCGCACAGGAAGAATTAACAGCTGTTGCCAAACAACACGGCGTTCAATTGACCTTATTCCATGGACGTGGTGGCTCAATCAGTCGTGGTGGTGCACCGACTCAGCAGGCTTTATTCTCGCAACCGCCGGGTTCAATTTCAGGGGCGATTCGTGTCACTGAACAAGGCGAGATGATCCGCTTTAAATTCGGTTTAGAAGAAATTGCCTTACAGAATTTAGAAATTTACGCAGCTGCGACACTTGAGGCGACATTATTACCACCGCCTGAACCAAAGCAAGAATGGCGAGATTTGATGCATACCATGACTGATTTATCAGTACAGGTCTATCGTCAAACGGTGCGTGAAAATCCACATTTTGTGAAATATCTCCGTACTGTCACACCCGAACTTGAACTACAAATGTTACCGCTTGGTTCACGCCCTGCAAAACGTAAAGTCAGTGGTGGGATTGAATCGCTACGTGCTATTCCTTGGGTATTTGCATGGACACAAATCCGTTTGATGCTGCCTGCATGGCTCGGTACAGGTGCAGCAATTAACCAAGTGATTGGTCAAGGTCAAAAAGCAGTTTTAGATGAAATGTTGGCTGAATGGCCGTATTTCCAAACCTTGATCGACATGTTGGAAATGGTACTGTCTAAAGCCGATTCTAATATTGCCTTATATTATGAAGCACATCTGACTGATGACGAAGACTTAAAAGTACTCGGTGCAGAATTACGCCAACGCTTACATGATGCAGTACAAACTTTATTGGCAATGAAAGGTGAATCTAAACTTCTCAGCTCAAATGAAGTTTTAGACCAAGCCATGCGTGTACGTAAACCGTATTTATTACCGTTACACTTATTGCAAGCTGAATTGATGAAACGTCGTCGTGCCTATTTGGCTGAAAAACAAGCTGAACACACCCCTGTTGATCATGCCTTGATGGTGAGTATTGCAGGGATCGCGGCAGGTCTGCGTAATACAGGTTGATCTGATTGTTCTAAATTTAAACGAGAAATATCCAGTATATTTCTCGTTTTTACTTATAAAGTTAAAAAAATGTCGACTGCATCAATAAAAATAAAATCACCAAACATTTGGATGAAAAAAAATTAAGCAATTGCAAAATATTCAATTCGAGTATGTTTTCACATTTACAATTTTTAATACTTTGATTTTACTTATTAACACATTTTAATTATTTGACCACTTGGTATAAAACACCAATTTTCCCTAATAAATGCAAGCCCTTAGTTTGACTAAAATGATTAAAACTAACTTCAAACAAGCGTATGATGTGTCCAATTTGTCTTTCGAGTGCTCATTTTATGTCCAACTGGTTTCCCAAATGGCGTCCTTATACTGGCAGCATCGATGCAAGACCTGTAGGAACCAATGAATATTTACCCCCTGCGCAAAGTGTCGTTTTGGGGATTCAACATGCATTTGCTATGTTTGGTGCCACTGTACTCGCACCATTTTTAATGGGTTTTGATCCGAACCTTGCGATTTTAATGTCAGGGATTTGTACCATCTTGTTCTTCATCATGACCGGTGGACGAGTTCCAAGTTATTTAGGGTCTAGTTTTGCCTTTATTGGTGTGGTGATTGCAGCAACAGGTTATGCAGCTTCTGGTACAGGCGCAGCCAATCTGAATATTGCCCATGCCGCAGGCGGGATCATGGCATGCGGTATTTTGTATGCGATTTTCGGCTTTATTGTCATGGCAACAGGAACCAAATGGATTGAAAAACTGATGCCGCCTGTGGTTACAGGTGCTGTGGTCATGATCATCGGTTTAAACCTTGCACCCGTCACCGTCAAAGGTGTTGCTGGCAACAACTTTAATATGTGGATGGCATTGGTCACCGTACTGTGTATGGGTTCAATTGCTGTTTTCACCAAAGGTTTATTACAACGTCTATTATTATTGGTCGGTTTATTATTGGCTTATCTGATCTATTTCATTGTGTCTAATGTCATGGGAAATGGTACACCGATTAACTTTGCACCGATTCAAGAAGCGGCTTGGTTTGGCATGCCAACTTTCCATTCGCCAGTTTTTGATGTCAATGCCATGTTGATTATTGCCCCAATTGCTTTAATTCTTGTTGCTGAAAACCTTGGTCACATCAAGGCTGTCAGTGCCATGACAGGTGAAAACCTAGATCCACACATTGGTAAAGCCTTTGTTGCAGATGGTATCGCAACAACGCTTTCTGGTGGTGTCGGTGCGCCTGGTATGACCACCTATGGTGAGAACATTGGTGTCATGGCGGTAACCCGTGTTTACTCAACCATTGTCTTTGTGATTGCTGGTGTTTTTGCTATTTTCTTAGGTTTTTCTCCAAAGTTTGGGGCGATCATTCATACTATTCCTACGGCAATTTTGACTGGTGCTTCCATCGTGGTCTTTGGTTTGATTACCATTGCGGGTGCGAAAATCTGGATCGAAAATAAAGTTGATTTTTCCAAGAATAAAAACTTGATGGTTGCAGCTGTAACGATCATTTTAGGTACAGGTGACTTTGCCCTTCAGTTCGGTGATTTCAACTTAGGTGGTATCGGTACTGCAACGTTTGCAGCCTTGATCTTGAACTGGTTCTTTAGCTTAAAAGACAAATCAGAATAATTTTAAAAATAATCAATTGAAAATTTTAGAGCAGTCGTAAGACTGCTTTTTTATTTCACAATTCATACTTAGATCAAAGAATTAAGAATTTAAAAATAAGAATAATTGCTTCAAACTCAAATGAATTACAATCAAAAAAGCCCTTAACATAAAATGACTAAGGGCTTTGATGTTTTTAAATCATCTAAATAACTTTTGGATTGCTTTTAAATAACTTGCTAATCAACCACTAAGCCTGCTCTCTCTCCAACAACGCCTTTAAACATGGAGAAAAGAATAAATGTCCTTGATACATGCCTTTCACGGTTTTCGCCATCACCATCACCCAAAGTAACATCAAGATTGCTGCAAATGCCAAGCCTGCATCGACAATAAAATTGACATGGATTTGATGACCCAAATTCAACACCGCCAAAGTAAATACACCCAATGGGAAAGTTAAGCCCCACCAACCGAGGTTAAATGGTAAATCTTTGGCAGCATGTTTGAGTGTGGTTAAAATCGCAATCGCAAACCACCAAATCCCAAAACCAAGTAAGATAAAGCTTGCTACGATGCCTGCATTTTGGAAAAACACACCCAGTTGCTGCATCTGAATAAAAGCTAAAACCTGTGGCGCTTGTGCCCCTAAAACCAACAATGCCAAAGCTCCTGTACCAATCGGTCCTAAAGCCAACCAACCTGTGATCGCCAATTCTTTACTTGGTAATTGATGCAATGCCAGACGCAACATCAAAATGCTCAAAATTCCAAAGGCAGGCAGTACAGACATGCCCCACAACACATAGCTGGCGAATAAAATCCCAACCGCTTCCTGTCCCTCAGGTAAATGTGCCAATAATAAACCACCTGAAGTTGCAGCAACCTCACATGCTACAATTGGCAATAACCACATCGCAGTCATGGTCTGCAATTCGTGCTTTTGTTGACTGAACATGAAAAATGGCACGATGATTCCGATCAGTACAGCCAAAATTGCATCGAGATACCACAAGCTTTGCGCAATTTGCACCGCAACATCACCATAAAGCGCAATACCATATTTTAAAAAACCATTGATCACTGTCGCGAGTCCCATCGGTATCGCCCCTAAAAACAGTGCCATACTAGAATGAGAAAAAATCTGCCGTGCTTCATGAGGATAAATCAGCCAACGTAAAATATAGAGCATACTAAATGCACAAAATAATAAAGTATTGAATTGCCATAAGCCTGTACCTAATGCCCAAAATAACTCATGTGCAAAAGGAAATTCAGATATGATCAAGGCAACCACACCAGTACCCATAGTCATGGTGAACCAATTCGGAGTAAACTGACGAATCACGTCTCGCGTTTGATTCAATTGATAAAATGGCTTTTGCATCGCTTCATCCTCATTTCAGCAGATAAATTGATTATAAAAGCCACTATTAATAAATAAAATTGATTTGTTTTTATAAAATGAATCAATTTTCCTGATATAAAATAAATTATCAATAATTTTTTCTGGATAAAAACACAACAACAAAGACGAAACTGTGAGAATATGGCAATATATACCTTTCAAATTTTAAGCTTATTTTGAAATCATGCAGCTGTTACGTCTAAATGCCTTAGCACCGAATTTTCAATTGCCTCCGACCGCAGTGACGATCGGCAATTTTGATGGTGTCCATTTGGGACATCAAGCCATGGTTTCACAACTGAAAGACGTTGCCAAAACACAAAATTTAAAAACCTTGGTGATGATTTTTGAGCCTCAACCTTTAGAGTTTTTTAAAGGCTATGAAGCACCGCCACGTATTACGTCACTCAGAGAAAAAGTAGAATATTTAACTGAGCTGGGTGTGGACTATATTGCGATTGCTAAATTTGACAATCAATTCCGTAGTTTAAGCGCTGAAGAATTTGCTGATTTACTGAAAAATCAACTGAATGCACAAAGCTTGGTATTGGGTGATGATTTTCATTTTGGAAAAAACCGTCAGGGCAACAGCGAATTTTTAAAACAATATGGCTTTGCTGTCACCAACTTAAATACAGTTGATTTTAATGGTGAACGTGTCAGTTCGACCCGTATTCGCCAAGTCTTACAAGCAGGTGATTTATCACTGGCTGCAAAATTGTTGGGTCGTCCTTATAGCATGATGGGTCGTGTGCAATATGGCGATCAAATTGGGCGCACGCTGAATTTCCCAACCATTAATGTGCGCATGGGACGCCATCGTCCATGTCTCAATGGTATTTATGGCGTGGATGTGGTGTGTGAAACCCTGTCATTGACCGATAAAGTCAAAGCAGACAATCCAGCTAAACTGGGCGTTCAGGGTTACCAAGCAGATGCACTGTATGGTGCAGGTCATGTCGGTACACGCCCAGCGATTAAACAGGAACATCCCGAATGGCGATTAGAAGTACATTTTCCTGATGTTTCTGCTAATCTGTATGGTCTGTTGATGCGAGTCACTTTCCTCGACTATTTACATGGTGAATTAAATTATCCATCTCTTGAAGCGCTTCAGGCGGGAATAGATGATGATGTCGAGCGACTGCTTGAGTTTCGTAAAAACACCCCCAAATTTCCTTTTTAAACCCGATTTTTTTTTTATTGTAAAAACGCGTCAGCAATGGTGCTGATAATATTGGAAGACAACTTGCATGAGCGATAAGCAAACTCCTGAAAATGCTGTGGATTATAAATCTACGCTGAATCTACCAGGTACTGAATTTGCGATGAAAGCAAATCTCGCAGTACGTGAAGCGAAATGGTTGGAAGAGTGGTATGCCGACAACATTTATCAGCAGATTCGTGCATCGCGTATTGGCAAGAAAAAATATGTGCTTCATGACGGCCCTCCGTATGCAAATGGTCAGATTCATTTGGGTCATGCGGTCAATAAAGTCCTCAAAGACATCATCATTAAAAGCCGTGTCATGGATGGCTTCGATGCGCCATACGTGCCTGGTTGGGACTGTCATGGTCTTCCAATCGAACTGAAAGTTGAAGAAAAAGTCGGTAAAGTGGGCGTTAAAGTTGACGCGTCTACTTTCCGTAAAGCCTGCCGTGAATATGCCAACACACAAATCGAATTACAGAAAAAAGATTTCGTGCGTATGGGCGTGTTTGGTGATTGGGACAAACCTTATCTGACCATGAACTTCAAACAGGAAGCGGACATCGTTCGTTCACTGGGTGAAATTGCCAAAGCAGGTCATATCGAACCAGGTCTTAAACCTGTCAACTGGTGTCTGGATTGTGGTTCTTCATTGGCTGAAGCTGAAGTTGACTATAAAGACAAAAAATCGGATGCAATTGATGTCGGTTTCGGTGTGGTTGATCTTACTGATCTATCAGAAAAAGTCGGTGTGACTGTATCCAATCCTACAGACATCGTGATCTGGACGACTACACCTTGGACATTGCCTGCGAACCAAGCGGTTGCCCTGCACGCTGAAATTGAATACCAGCTGGTTGAAGTTCAAACTGAACGTGGTACACAAAACTTAATCTTGGCTAAAGATCTGGTTGAGTCTGCATGTGAACGTTACAAACTTGAAAATCCAAAAGTATTGGCGGACTTTGTCGGTGCAAAACTTGAGAATTTAAAACTGCAACATCCTTTGCTTGCAGAGCGTCAAGTGCCTGTGATTTTAGGTGAACACGTCATTGCAACAAGTGGTACAGGTGCGGTACATACAGCGCCTGGTCATGGTGTGGACGATTATAAAGTTGGCTTACAGTACAACTTGAAAGTGGACAATCCTGTAGGCGGTAATGGTGTGTATTTACCCACTGCACCGATTTTTGCAGGCGAGCACATTTACAAAGCCAATCCACAAATCATTGCGGCATTGAGCGAAAGTAACAAGCTTTGGGCGCATGTGCCAATCATGCACAGCTACCCACACTGCTGGCGCCATAAAACCCCAATTATTTTCCGTGCAACGCCACAATGGTTTATCAGCATGGACAATAAAGGCTTACGTCAGGATGCTTTGAATGCCATTGAAAATGAGATCGGTTTTGTCCCAGACTGGGGTAAAAACCGTATCCAGTCGATGATCGAAGGTCGTCCAGACTGGTGTATTTCACGTCAACGTACCTGGGGTGTGCCAATCCCATTCTTCGTGCATAAAGACACCAATGAATTGCATCCGCGTACCCCTGAATTAATCGAAGAAGTTGCGAAACTGATCGAGCAGGAAGGTATTGATGGTTGGTATAACCGTGATGCGTCTGAGTTTATTGGTGCAGATGCGGAGCAATACAATGCAGTACGTGACACTTTAGACGTATGGTTCGACTCTGGAACAACGCATTATGCAGTACTTCGTGAACGTGAAGAATTGCAAGATCCTGCGGATTTGTATCTTGAAGGTTCAGACCAACATCGTGGTTGGTTCCAATCATCATTGTTGACGTCAATTGCGATCAACAAACGTGCACCATATAAAGCCCTTCTTACTCACGGTTTCGTGGTGGATGAGAAAGGTCGCAAGATGTCTAAATCAATCGGGAATATCATCACCCCGCAAGACATCATCAAAGATATGGGTGCAGATGGTTTACGTTTCTGGATTGCTTCTGCGGATTACCGTTATGAAATGACGGCTGGAAAAGAAATTTTTAGCCGTGCGTCTGATGGTTATCGTCGTATCCGTAATACTTTACGTTTCTTGTTAGCAAACTTGAATGGTTTCAAACCTTCGACAGACTGCTTACCTGTAGATCAATTGATCGCGCTTGATCAATACATCCTGCAACGTGCGGCTGATGTACAGAAAACCATTCAGCAAGCTTATGAAGATATGAACTTCCATATCGTCACCAATGCTTTGACCAATTTCTGTATCAATGACTTAGGTAGTTTCTACTTAGACATCATCAAAGACCGTCAGTACACCACTAAAGCAGACTCGCAAGCGCGTCATTCTGCACAAACTGCCTTGTATCATTTGGTTCAAGCATTTGTACGTTGGATGTCACCGATCTTGAGCTTCACTGCGCAAGAAGCTTGGCCATTGATCCCTGAACAGTCTGAAAAATATGTGTTTACTGCGGAATGGTATGACATTCCAGTGGCATCAACTGCGAACCTAATCTCAGAAGCAGATTGGCAAACCTTGATCACGGTTAAATCAGCCGTGAATAAACAAATCGAAGCGGCACGTAATGCCAAACTGATCGGTTCTAACCTGTCTGCTAAAGTAGAACTTTGGGCAAATCCTGAGTTGAAAGCGGTATTGGATCAATTGGGCGATGAACTACGTTTTGTCTTGATCACTTCAACTGTGATTGTAAAAGACTTTGATGCTGCACAAGGTGAAGCAACTGATCTTGAAGGTTTACGTGTTCAGGTGTCTGCGGCTGAAGGTGAAAAATGTGCGCGTTGCTGGCATGTTCTGCCTGATGTAAATACACATCTTGAACATCCAGGACTGTGCGCACGTTGTATTATCAACCTTCCTACAGGTCAAGGCGAAGAGAGAAAATATGCCTAATCCACAGAATAAAAAGGGTTTATTCCAGTTTTATCCACACAATTTAATGTGGCTTGGACTTTCTGTCCTCGCCATCATTATTGATCAGTGGACGAAAAACATTGCAAGTACACATCTGACTTATGCAGATCCTGTACCTGTATTGCCCTTTTTAAATTGGACATTGCTACACAATTACGGCGCAGCCTTTAGCTTTTTGTCCGATGCAGGTGGATGGCAACATTATTTATTTACGGGTCTAGCAGGCATTGTGTCGATCATCTTTATTTTTTGGCTGATGCGTATGCCAAAAAGTACGGTGGTTTTACCGATGGCGATTGCTTTGATTCTTGGTGGTGCGATTGGTAATTTGATTGATCGTATCAGCTTAGGTTATGTGATCGATTTCATTCATGTGTTTTACCAAAACCATCACTTCCCTGCATTCAATATTGCAGATAGTGCGATCACCTTAGGTACCATTTTATTGTTAATTGATACTTTCTTTTTAGAAAAGAAACGTATTCAAAATGCGGAAAGCGCAAAATGACTGACGAAATTATTAATCCGAATGAAGAAACCCGCGTTGCGGATGGTTCAAAAGTAGATCTTCATTTTTCTGTTGCGATCGAAAATGGCGTTGAAATTGACAATACCCGTAGCCGTGAAGAGCCTGTGAGCTTAGTCATGGGCGATGGCAGTTTATTGCCAGGTTTTGAAAAAGCCTTATTTGGTCTTCGTGCAGGTGACCGTCGTACCGTTAGCCTTCCTCCTGAAGATGCTTTTGGACCTTGGAATCCTGAAAATGTGCAAAAATTTGACACTGTAAAATTCGAACAGCGTCCTGTTGAAGGTCACATGATGGAGTTTGAAGATAAAGCCAAACAAAGCTTATTTGGTGTCATCAAAACTGTGGGCGAAGACATTACTGAAGTGGATTTCAATCATCCATTGGCAGGTAAAAATATTACTTTTGAAGTAGAAATCTTTAAAGTCACACCTGCTGGTCAACAAGGTGTCAAATTGATGTAAATCATCAGTTGAATAAATTAGAAAGCTCCTGAGGGGGCTTTTTTTGAGATTTTGAATAAAATATCACATGAATTTATGGGTTTACATGCTGAATCTTGTCAGAATAACTCACTATGAGTACCTGCACGAACAAAAACAATCATTTCAAATTTAGACAAAGGCTCGATACGGTAAATCAATAGGAAATCACCACCCACATGTAATTCCCGATAGTTCACCCAGTTTCCAGTCAATGCGTGATCTTTCCACTCAGCACCTAAAGGCTCATCATTTGCAATCAAGAGCATCATGACCTTTTTCAGCTTAGTCATATCATAACGACCAGTACGAGAAAGTCGTTGCCAATCTGCTAGAAATTCCTTGGTATAGTCAGAAGATCTCGCTAAGACAGCTCGCTTATTTTTCATTGTTTTGTTCGAGTTCATTGAACAACTCTTCTACAGTTTCAAAGCGTGCTTTTTTCTTTTTAATCAACTCATCCGCTTCATTCATTGCCGCGACAGTCTGAGCATTCGGTACACGTACATCGAATGGAATGGCTTGTTCAGCAACAACACGAGTTAAAAAAATTCGGACAGCATCAGAAACAGATAATCCCATTGCTTTCAAAGCTTGCTGTGCTTGTAGTTTAGTTTCATCATCAATTCTTACATGCAACATAGACGTTTGTGAAGTCATAATATTACCCACACTTTTGTATCTCATTTGAGACTTATGATAACATATAACAAATAAAACAGATGCTTTTTTAATCACAAAATAGCAGATAGATATGAGTAACAACATCATTATCTGTGAATTAACTCAGCTATAATGATAAAAAATCACTCGTCCAATGACTGCCATGCGCCTCGACTTTTTCGATCTACAACTCTTCCTCAATATTGTGGATACAGGTAGCCTAACCAAAGGTGCAGAGCGTTCATTTATCTCATTACAAGCAGCCAGTGAACGCATTAAAAAACTCGAACAACAATACTCAACACAACTTTTTACGCGCCACGCTTCGGGTGTCAAACTGACACTTGCAGGACAAACATTTGCGGAACAATCATTATTGCTAATCCAACAAGGTAAAAAGCTTGAACAAGCCATGTCAGCCTTTGCAGAGGGTCAAACCACGCAAATGACCTTGTGGTGTAATTCTTCCGCACAGAGTGAATATCTTCCCCTACTCCTACCCCAGTATTTAGTCGAAAATCCACATATTCAAATCGACTTACAAGAAGCTGAAAGTAGTGATATTATCCAAAATATCGAAAAAGGCGTTGCTAAACTTGGTTTAATTTCGAGCTTCTTTAATCATTATCAATTACAAACTTTAGAATTTTCTGATGATCCCTTGGTGCTGATTTGCCCACCGAATCATCAGCTTAAAGAAACCAAACAATTGCAATTGGCTGACATTCTCAGCTATCCATTTGTAGGTTTGATGCAGTATCACTCGTTGCAACAATCTATTGAAAATCAAGCGAAATTACTCAATTGTGCGATTCAATATCGTCTTAGATTACCCAACTTCGCTGCGATTGCTCAAGTGGTTGCCAGTGGCGTTGGTGTAGCTGTAATGCCAAAACGCGCAGCACAACGTTTAAATCAGCTTTATCATTTTCATCAAATTGAATTGGTTGGAGAATGGGCAAAACGTGAATTACTTTTGGCAGCTCAAAACTTCGATCAACTGCCAACGGCATATCAACACTTCGCCCAATTTTTAATTTCACAGAAAGCAAAATTGATTTTGGATTAAACTTTTGACATCAGTCAGAAATTTTAGATGCAAAACATATTTAAAAGCGTATTTGGAGTCCCTTCTCCCTTTGGGAGAAGGTTAGGATGAGGGGCTTTTAAAATAAAAAACCTCCCCCTTTCAAATCCTCAAGTTTAAATCACACCAAACTGATGAAACACTGAATACAAACCAAAAATCACCAAGCCACAAAAGAATACTTTACGAAATTTTTGCTCTGGAATGCGATAACGAATCTTGGTTCCCACCCACATTCCAATCAAGGCAGGAACGAGAGCAATAAGAGATAATTTATAATCAATAGGCGTATTTTCCACTGGATTTAAATGAAGAAATACCGCCAAACAAATTGTTGAAACCGTAAAAGCCAAACCCAAAGATTGAACTAAATCATCACGTTTAAGTTGTAATGATTGCAAATAAGGTACAACGGGAATCACCACTACACCTGTTGCAACGGTCAAAGCACCACCTAAATAACCCATGATCGGAGAAAGCCATTTTTCATGCGGTGCAAGATTGGGCATGCTTTTGGAAAATAGCCCATACAATCCATAGAGCGCTAACATTCCCCCTAATAAAGCTTCACTTTGAAAACCACCCTGTGAATGCCCTAAAGTTGGGAAAATACTCCAAATTGACCCAATAATAATCCCAAGCAACAAAGGATAAAAACGGCGCACTAAACGCCAAACATTGCCTTCAGCAAAGAGTTGCCAAAAGTTGGTAACCATTGAAGGGATAATCAATAAAGTCGCGGCTTGAAAGGGGCTAATCAATAAACTCAGCAAACCCATCGATACAGCAGGTAAACCTAAACCAATCGTGCCTTTAATCATTCCTGCAATGCCGAATACAGCAATTACAAAACCCATCATAACGTCATCACCTCAATATTCTGAAGCAATGCTACGTCAAAGTGAAAAACTGAAAAATCACTGTTTTTAGGAGAGAGTCTCAATAAAAAATTGAGGCTATTTAGTCATCCATTTCCAAGATCTGAAAAAATTTACGATCATTTTACGTTACCTTGATCCATAGACTTTCTATAATTTTTTCATCCCATTTGGATGTACATAGTATGAATATGCCCGTAGTCAGTTCAACAAAGATATTTCCCAAAACAGTATTATTGGAAAAAAATGACCTAGATGATTTTGAATTAGAAATTCGACAATATTTAGAAAAATATCCAGAAACTCATTTTATTGATATTTGTCTTCATGATCTAAATGGTCATATTCGTGGTAAGCGCATAGAAGTCGACGCAGTTTACCAGCTGATTAAAGGTTGCTATTTCCCGCTTTCTATTTATGCCATGAGTTTAAATGGTCAAGTGGTCGAAGAAAGTGGTTTTGGAAAATATATCGGTGAACCAGATTGTTTATGCTTACCTGTTTTAGGCAGTTTAAAACCATGCGCTGATCAACCTGAACATCATGCTCAATTACTTTTAACAATGAAATCCGAGGATGGCTCGGACTGTAAAATTGAGCCTCGTAATATTCTAAAGAAAATTTTATCAACCTTACATCAGATGCATTATTTTCCAGTGATGGCAGGTGAAATTGAATTTTACTTAACACCAAGTGCAGGAAATATCCATCATCACTCCCAACAAACACAATGTTTTGATGTAGATACACCTCCTGACTTTCAAAACGTTATTCAGCAGATTGAATCCACAGCCAAAAGCCTAAAAATCCAGTTAACAGGTATTGTCGCTGAAAGTGCCTCAGGACAATTTGAAATTAATATTCAGCATAGTGATGATATTTTAACATTATGCGATCAAATCCTAGCCCTAAAACGTATGATTAGACAAATCGCTTTACAACATGGTTTAGAGGCGAGTTTTATGGCAAAACCATGTATGTCCCAAGCGGGTAGTGGCATGCATTTTCATATGAGCATGCTGAACCAATGGCAAGAAAATCTCTTTGTTTTAGATGATCAGCAAAATCCAAATGTATTGATGGGTAAAGTGATTGCTGGATTGATAGATCTCATGCCAGCATCTATGGCTATTTTGGCACCTAATATTAATTCATTTCGTAGATTCCAGTTTGCTCACCATGTACCTGTAGAAGCAAATTGGGGATTTAACAATCGTAATGTTGCCATTCGTATCCCCTGTGCTGATTTACAAAATCAACGTTTGGAATATCGTGTTGCAGGTGCTGATGTCAATCCATACCTATGCGTTGCAACCATCCTCATAGGAGTATTGCATGGCTTACATACGCCCCTCGATTTACCACAATCCGTCCAACATAGAAAAACGATAAACCTCAATCAGCTCTTAGCTCGAAATCAACTTGAGGCGCTCCAATTATTTGAAAAAAATCCTATTTTTAAAGCATATTTGGGAAATGATTTCATACAATTATGGTGTATATGCAAAACATTTGAATACCACGCTGTCATGAATAAAATTAGTGATACTGAATTGGCGTGGCATTTATAATTTTATTCACCATTTAAATATTCCATAATAAAAAAACCTTTCTACGGAAAGGTTTTTATTTTAAAAATTAAAATGCGATTTGCTCAATCAAAAACAATACGCTCAATATTAAGGACGAATCTCTTTTAATTCTCGTTGAATAAAATGCTGAATCATTTCGCGATACAACATCTCAACTAAGTCAGGATTTGTCCCGACATCAAGCGCCTTTTGACGAACTTTATTAATCACTTGTTGCACACGTTCAGGAGATTGTACATCTTCAGCTGTACGCTTAAATCGAACAGCTTGATCCACATAATATTGACGTGTTGCTATTAACTCTATCAATTCTTGATCTAAATGATCAATGCGATCACGGACTTGCTCTAAAGATTCACATTTCTCTTTTTTCATCATTGGTTTCTTCTATATCCTGATCTTGCGTGATGTGTTGAGCTCTTTCTTGCTCATTTTCTGCTTTATACTTCTGTTCTAACACATTACTGAAAATACTTTCAATCATCCAAACACGATATAAACTATTAAATACGTAACGTTTTCCTTCAATACGCAATTCTAAAACAGGAAAATCAGGTTGATGCTTCTCAGCACACAATTGATCATTAGTTTTTAATAAGGCTTCCACATCCTCATCAGTCAGTTTTTCGATCCCCAAATCCTGCTGAATTTGCTGCACATGCGCTTTAAAGGATAAATCACGTCCTTTGGTCCACACTGCTTGTAAAATGTCGTACATCGCATCAATACGTTGTTCTTCAGGCACACTATAATAAAGTCGTGCCATATTGAGTGTACTGTCCGCAGTTGGACGACAGAATGGCGTGAATTTGACTTCTGTCCGTTTAGAAAGACGCGTCGCTAAACTCCAATCAAAAAAGTCCCGACCGTGATAACTTAAAGGGTGCAAATTCAATTGAATATTATAATAATTTGCCAATTCTTCTTTGATATAAGCCAATAACAACCAACTAATCGGGTCTTCTAAAGCAATATATAAATCCAACTCTGGGTGCATCGCTTGAATTTCAGCAAGCTCTTCAGCATCACTCATCAAATGCTCACGCCATTCAATGTGATTGATCAGGAAAATAGGATTATCAATCAATAGTTTTTGCTGTTTTAAACGACGGGTTAAACGCAATAAATCATCAACCGCATGGTATTTACGCCCACCAAACTCAAAATAACTTTCTAAAACTGGCGTCTGATCAAAAATTCGTTCGGGAAAACTTTGTGGTTTTTGATGCTTACTCGCCATCACGTACAATGTACGCAATTTGCCATATTGCTGTTGCCACAACATATGAAACACATCTTCGAGTAAATAAAGAAAGTTCTGACCTGTCAGCGGTGTATTTCTAAGAATTATTTCCGCTTGTTGTAATGCTTCTGCGCTAGGTTGTTCTGGTTTTTCATCATCATAACTAAAACGATGTTGGTTGGCTAATATTCTGGCATCTTCTAAACTATAATTGCGCCATTCTTCTATGGACATGCCATTGGGGGGTTCTGCTGAAGTATTGGAAATAATGACTTTCAATGGTTTCAAATCATCATTCAAAATTTCTTCTAATTGCGGCAATTGCTGAACCGCAAGATAACTATAAACATCATCCAAACGCAAATAAATACTCAGCCCTTGCTCCGTAGATAACACCTCTTGTCGAACAGGTTTCTGGTAAAACCAACTCGATCGGATTGGATCAAACCAACGGCGTAACAGTGACATGTGAGGGCCTCTAAAAAGCACTGAATAAATAAAAAGATAATGTGAGTGAAACTCGTTCAAGCATACCATTCATTGACTGGAGATGCTGAAAAAAATAATCTAAATCAGATCACGAAAAATTTATAACAATTCCTTTAACAATGATCAATATCCCAAAATCTAATAAAATTGAATCAATTCAGTCAATATAATAAAAAAGCACCCAGCTTGTGAGTGCTTTAATGATGTAAATAAAGTTTAAAACTTAGATTTCGCGTACAGCACCTTTCGATGCACTTGTGGTATGCATCGCATAGGCTTTTAATGCTTTAGAAATCTTACGAGGACGTGGTTCAGCAGGATGCCAACCTTTTTCCTCTTGTGCAGTACGACGAGCAGCCAAAGTTGCATCATCTACAGCTAAATTAATCGTACGATTTGGAATATCGATTTCGATCAAATCACCATCTTCAACCAAACCAATTGCACCACCTTCAGCAGCTTCAGGAGAAACGTGACCAATCGAAAGACCTGACGAACCACCTGAGAAACGACCATCTGTTAATAGTGCACAGTCTTTACCTAAACCTTTTGATTTTAAATAACTGGTTGGATACAACATTTCTTGCATCCCAGGACCACCACGTGGGCCTTCGTAACGAATTACAACCACATCACCCGCTTTGATACCACCACCTAAAATACTTTCTACCGCAGCATCTTGGCTTTCAAATACACGAGCTGTACCGTTGAATTTAAGAATTGAATCATCAACGCCCGCAGTTTTCACAATACAACCTTCTAGAGCAATGTTGCCGTAAAGTACAGCCAAACCACCATCTTGTGAGAATGCATGTGCAACATTACGGATCACGCCACCTTCACGGTCACCATCTAAGCGAGAATAATAGCGGTCTTGTGAGAATGCAGTTTGCGTCGGTACACCACCCGGTGCGGATTTAAAGAAGTTGTAAACATCTTCATCTTCAGTACGGATAATATCCCACTTGTCCAAAGCATCTTTTAAGGTTTTTTCATGTACTGTAGGCACAGACGTGTCTAACAATCCTGCACGGTCTAATTCACCTAAGATCGACATGATACCGCCTGCACGGTGAACATCTTCCATATGCACATCTTGTTTTGCTGGTGCAACTTTACACAGTACAGGTACTTTACGTGATAAACGATCAATATCCGTCATGGTGAAATCAACTTCTGCTTCATTAGCCGCAGCCAATAAGTGAAGTACAGTATTGGTTGAACCACCCATTGAGATATCTAAAGTCATCGCATTTTCAAACGCTGCTTTAGTGGCAATTGAACGTGGTAGCAAGCTGTAGTCATTTTGCTCATAGTGACGTTTCGTGATCTCTACGATTAATTGACCTGCCTTTTCAAATAATTTTTTACGGTTGGCATGGGTTGCAAGTGTTGAACCATTACCTGGTAAAGATAAACCTAATGCTTCAGTTAAGCAGTTCATCGAGTTGGCAGTAAACATGCCTGAACATGAACCACAGGTTGGGCATGCAGAGCGTTCGTATTCTTTGACTTCTTCATCAGTAAAACTATCATCTGCCGCAACGATCATCGCATCAACCAAGTCAATCGCGTGTTCATTCCCACGAATTTTGACTTTACCCGCTTCCATTGGGCCGCCTGAAACGAATACCACTGGAATGTTCAAACGCATAGACGCCATGAGCATGCCTGGGGTGATTTTGTCACAGTTCGAGATACACACCATCGCATCTGCACAGTGTGCATTGACCATGTATTCGACAGAGTCTGCGATCAAATCACGTGAAGGCAGTGAATAGAGCATGCCGTCATGCCCCATAGCAATACCATCATCGACTGCAATGGTGTTGAATTCCTTTGCCACACCGCCTGCTTGCTCGATCTGACGAGCAACCAATTGACCTAGATCTTTAAGGTGAACATGACCTGGTACAAATTGGGTAAATGAGTTGACCACTGCAATAATCGGCTTACCAAAATCTTCATCTTTCATTCCTGTTGCGCGCCATAAGCCACGCGCACCAGCCATATTTCTTCCATGTGTCGATGTTTTTGAACGATAATCTGGCATTATAATTTCCAACAATATTTGAGCTGAAATGAATGATTGAATTCATTTTGGCAGAATAAAACTGATAATCAGTCGAAATATTTTTACATCATACTACAATTCTGAGCAAGCTGATGATTTGATGGTCGTTGTTTTGCAAATGTGGCTCATACTAAAAATAAGGCTTCCAAAGAAGCCCTATTTATCACAATTGAACTTGCGATAGATATTTACCACTGAACATTGACTCGACGATTCGGTGCTAAACAGTCTACAGTTTGCACTGTAGCACGTGTTCCTGTACATTGTCGGTATAAATCAGTTTGACTATTTGCCACAATCTGAATCCTATTGGGATTAATTCCTGTACCCACCAACAGTTTAGCAACCGTATTGGCTCGTAGTGATGACAATTGCTGATTGTGGGCAAACTTGCCTAAAGGATCAGCAAAGCCTGATACTACGATTGAGCCCGTGCTTGGACTTTGTTGAATACGTTGAGCAATCTCTGTAATAATTCCTGTACCTTGTTCAATTGCATTGGCATTGTAACTATCAAAGGCAAAAAATACGCTGGCTGAACGATCTGTGATTTGTGTATCTTTAGATGCTTGGTTATTTGCACCAAAAGCCATCAAACCCTCACAAGCCTGACCTTTCCAGTACAAGTTTTGTGCGGTGGCTTTTCGATTACTAAATTTGTCAAAGTCAACCCGTAATTGGCAACGCAAATAATCCTGACTATTTGGTTGGCGAATATCTAACACATAATTCCACGTTTTATTGATAAATAAACCTTCATTGAACTGTGGATTACCCAATAAATGACGGAATTGGTCTTTATTTAGTCCAACATCTAAACGCGCCACGTCATCATATTCATAACGCTTGATTTGTTTTAAGTAACTATCCTTGACCTCTGGAAAATGAATTTCCTGTTCTTGTGCAGTTGTTGTTTCAATCTCAGTAGCATGACTCAATGACATCGACATCACTAGACCACTGAATGCACCTAACAGTATGATTTTGTTCAATGCTTTCATTTTTTTATCTCTCTCAAAATTAAGGAAAACTGAAGAAGATGAGCGATTCTCATCTTCCTCGTCTAGTGAATTAGTCAATCACACCACTGATACCGATACGTACACTTGGGTCGCCTTGGGAAGCAGCTGCCACACCACCTGTCAATGACCAGCGACCATTGTCCGCTGTTTTACGCAAAGTCACACCAATTGCATTTTCACCACCATGATAAGCTGCGCCTGCGGCGTAGGTATATTTACCTGGAATATAAGGTGCAGATTCAAGTGCCATTGCAGCTGCAATACCGGCATTGGCTTTTTTCTCAACATCATCAATACGATCATTGGTTACGCGGAATGCGTTATCCAATTTTTGATCGACATTATCAATTTTATTGTTGAGGGCTTGATCTGCCTGATTCAATGCATCAATAGCACTACCAACATTGTTGTATTTTTTATCACCTACATTATAGCTTGGTGCTGTGAAACTACCTGTAATGTTGTCATAGCCTGCGCCCCCCCCCAAGTAATCCACGATTGCCTGATTGGTGGTGTTCAATTGACTGCCATTAATGGCTTCTTTTGAGTCTTTATTAACTGCACCATTGGCAACACCACTGATAACTTTATTGCCCGCATTGATGCCCTTATCTTTGTTAATGCTTACATCACCCACATTAACATTGTCAAAGCTGACATCTTTCTTGGTTGCAACATTATAGGTGGTTGAACCATCAGCATTTTTAGATTCGCTTACAGAAATGTTGTCACCTGCTTCCACTTTACTGGTTGCCGCCGCAGTCGCATTTGCAATATCAGTGTTAATGTTGCTCACTATATCCGCAATTTGACCACCATTGACCGCATCTTTGGAGCCTGTCTCAATCTTACCATCCCCCACGTTGGTAACTTTATTGCCTGCTGCATCAATACCGTCTTTGGTGACACTTGGGCCACCCGCAATGGTCAGACCATCGCTATTGAGTGTGCTGTCACCAATATTAACCTTACCGTTTTTACCATCAATATTTACAGCATTCACACCTGAACCGATAGTGACATTGTCTGCCAAGCTAGCGGTAACCTTGTTGCCATCGTTACTAATAACCACATTGCCATCACCGCTAAAGTCAACAGTGTCTTTAGGAGCCACATTGCTGGAATTTTTACCATTGGTGGTTAAATTCCAACCAGCATTGGCATTAGCAGTGTCTTTAGCCACTTGTTTGATGGCATCGTCTATGTTGTTTTTGCCTGTGCCACCTATGTTATTGGCAGTCAGTGAACCGTCAGGGTTCACAACGGTATTTCCGCCGACAACCGAAGCAATCGAATCACCCATTGTCCACAACTGGCTGCCGTTAACCGCATCAGTTGACGTGCTGTTCACATCGCCTTTGGCAACATTGATGATTTTGTTACCACCGTTATCCAAACCAGCATTGGTCAGATATACCGTACCATTGTTGCCACCTGTTAAGGTAATACCGCTGTTATCCAAAACAGTATTGCCTGCAGTCACACTGCCAGTGTTGGTTAAGTCAAGGTCTTTGTCGATATCAACCGTGTAGATGGTATGACCATCAGCCGATGTTGTATCTGCATTAACTGATACATTGCCGCTTGCACCTGCTTTAACTTCAGTTTTTGCCGCTGCACTAGATGCTTGCAATTGGCTGACATTGACTGCATCAGTACTGTCTGTTCCAGCTGTAACACCAGTGATTTTG
>NZ_SGSX01000070.1:0-312 GCF_004209355.1 Acinetobacter sp. WCHAc060025
CGAAGAGATCAAAGATCTCATCACAAGTGATCCAAAGAACAATCTAGGTCCAGATACAACTGTGACTGTTGATCCACAAGATCCAACCAAATTCATTGTGACGCCAGTACCGACTGATCCATCAAAAGATGTAACTGTAGAGATTCCTACAGATTCATACGAAGACAAAGGTGGTAACCTAGGTGGTGGTGACAAAGAAACAGCGGACTTACCACCGACTGTGGATATTACTTACGATCCAAATGGTCCAACGTTCACGATTGACTTCACAGAAGAACCGATCAATCCAGATACAGGTAAACCATTTACAGA
>NZ_SGSX01000071.1:0-260 GCF_004209355.1 Acinetobacter sp. WCHAc060025
GCTGGTGCAGGGATGATCAAGCCTGGGGTGCTATCGTTGGTGCTTGTACCTGTACCGAATGTGCCTTGTACGGGATCGGTATTGTCCAAGTACTGTGTCGGGGCTGCTGGCGCTGTTGGCGCTATGGTGTCCACAGTCAATGTTAATGCTGGGCTTGGATCGCTTTCATTACCCGCGGCATCCGTCAAGGTGTAGCTCAGCTTATGTTCACCTTCAGACAACGGAGTCGTTGGTGTCAAGGTGCCTGTCGCTGCATCATA
>NZ_SGSX01000072.1:0-251 GCF_004209355.1 Acinetobacter sp. WCHAc060025
GCAAGCCAACTCAACCTCGGGAACCTCAGTCATCCTAAAGACAAAGACAGCAGTGATGGACGAGGTGAAGGCTTTGAACTCAGAACCGACCAGTGGGGAGCAGTACGCGCAGGGCAAGGCTTACTCCTTTCGACCTATAAACAAGATCAAGCCAGTGGTACACACCTTGATGCCAAAGAAGCCAAACAACAACTTGAAAATTCACTCAATAGTTCAAAAGCATTAAGTGAAGTTGCTAAGAATCAGCAGAC
>NZ_SGSX01000073.1:0-241 GCF_004209355.1 Acinetobacter sp. WCHAc060025
GGTATTGATTGTTTTTTGTTCAACATTATTCGATCCCCATTTCACGCATGATGTCGTTTTCTTCTTTTACTGAATCGCAATACTCAGCAACAACAGCAGACTTATAGCCCCACTCTTGCATCACCATTTCTATGTGAAAAAGACATGCTTCTGATTCAAATGCAGGATTACCACCAACAATGAGTTGGCAAGCTCTGTCAAAGATGATTTTTGAGACGATTTCGAAAGCTTGTTGTTTTTC
>NZ_SGSX01000074.1:0-233 GCF_004209355.1 Acinetobacter sp. WCHAc060025
CCTGTAGCTGCATCCAGTTTGATTGCACCAGATTGAACACCGCTGTTGTCTATTTTGCTGTTACCTACAGTCAAGCTACCTGTATTGGACAATGCTATATTGTCATTCAGGTTGTATTTGTAGGTGTTGCTTGCAGCATCATACGTTGCTGTGGTGTTGGTGCCGTTGGCAAAGTTGACGGTATCGCCCAATGCCAGTTTATCTGCCGTACCGCCGTTCACTGCAAAGCCTAA
>NZ_SGSX01000075.1:0-227 GCF_004209355.1 Acinetobacter sp. WCHAc060025
TCATGCTCACCTCGCAAAGCTTCTTCAATATCAACAATCAACTGCTCTGCATCATCTCTATAGCTTTGATCGCTCCATGCTTTAATTAATTTCAAAGATTCTTCAATGGATGCCTCCAATGCTTCTTTTTTCACTATAGTTTTACCAAGCAAAATGGTCGTGCTTGTATTATCTTCTTGAAGCTTGTTTGCTCTGTTGTTTTCCCTTGTAGCAATTTCATCAGCTCG
>NZ_SGSX01000076.1:0-221 GCF_004209355.1 Acinetobacter sp. WCHAc060025
GCTTGCGTTGTCGGCTAAAATTGAGCAGACGAGGCATGAAGTGCAAAGAATGGTGGTTCCATTTTTAAACTTCATAACGAAGTTTGCGATAATTTTAGCCACAACCCTTCGGGACTAGTGTATTTTTTGCTGCTACTTCGTTGTGAACTACTCACTTAGAATAACTAAGTTTCGTATTTCACGCCTAGTATCAGCTAAAAAATACACAAAGTCGCAAACAT
>NZ_SGSX01000077.1:0-206 GCF_004209355.1 Acinetobacter sp. WCHAc060025
AGTACGAAGTGGCAGTATTTTTAGGTTTACATTTCCATCACTCAAAGCGCTGAAATATATAATTAAAAAAGCCTCGACATCCTGTCGAGGCTTTCTTGTATTCATTATTGTAGTGAACTGCCTGTCTACTACTTATTTATAGATCCATCTATTTATACTATTTTTATAAATTATTGTTTTATTTTGGAAACTTCCTGTTCCCTATG
>NZ_SGSX01000078.1:0-203 GCF_004209355.1 Acinetobacter sp. WCHAc060025
GACAGCACTGATCCGACTAATTCAAATAAGGCAACGCATAGCATCACAGAAGTAGAAGGCGTAGATCGAGTTGTTAATGCAACCGAACTTGCAGATGGCAAAATCACAGTTAAAGGTATTGTGAGCAACCTGAGTGCAGGCGATCAAATAGATAACGTAGTCGTTACCTTAACTTTTGGCACAGAAACGAGAAGTATTACTGT